>CAYZVG010000359.1:0-3269 GCA_964481595.1 uncultured Occallatibacter sp.
CGCTAGCGCGGCTCAACAAGATCAAGTACGGCTTCGATTACGATCTTCACGAAGACGTGTTCGAGTCCTGCGCCTACCACTACTGGGGCCTGTTTGACTCGGATGCAAAGTCGATCGCTGTTTTGATCCTCGGCGGCGGCGTTCCTAAAAACTATTCGCTGCAGCCGGAGCCGACGCTCTCGCAAATCTTCTTCTTGAATAACATTCGCGGATACGATTACGACGCGCAGATCGTCTCCGCGCCGGTGACCGACGGCAGCTTGTCCTCCTGCGAACCGGCGGAAGCTGTCTCGTGGGGCAAGGTCAATCCCGAAACATACACCACGCAAACGGTGAGCATGCAGGGCGACTACTCGTCGTACATGCCGTTCGTTGTCCGCGCGCTCGTCGGCAAGGAGCTGCTCCACAATCCGCCTCAGCCGCTGCGCCTCTACGCCAAGCGCGACGCGCTCAAAGAGAAGCTGCTCTCGACCATCGCCAACGAAGAAGGAGTCATGGAGAAGATCATGAGCACGCTCTCCGTTCCGCCCGAGCTGAAGATCTGAGCGCCTGCTCGGATATTCGCACACGATGTTTCGCGCATAGGCAAAGGGCGTCGGCATCCACCGGCGCCCTTCAGTTTTCAGAGCGAAGCTGTCAGCCCTTCGCAGCCGTCAGCAGCTCATTCACCTTCGCCATCACCGGAAACGCATCGGCCACATACACCACATCGGCCTTGCCGCGCGCCCATCCGCAGTTGGCGTCGAGTGAGATGGCGCGCCGCTCGCCGATAAACCGCCATCCCACCACATGCGGTTCTTCACCGTGGCAGCAGGTTGACAGGCCTTTGGCGTGACGCGGCGTCGCGCCCGTCTGCCCAATCTGATTCATGTGCGTCAGAAAGGGAAGTACGGAGTTTCCTTCGCCGCCCTGGTCCACCAGCGATTTCGAACTGCCCAGCGATGCGCTTGTCGCGCGCAGAAATCCGAGAATCAGCGTCGCTGCTTCGCTGGTGTGCACCTGTCCATCGGGCTGCTTCTTCGTCCAGCCTGCACCTGCAACCAGCAGCAGCTTTGCATCCGGCCGAATCGTCTGCGCGTCCTGTTGCGGTGCGCGTGTTCCGCTCACGGTGGTGCGTGTCGCCGGCAAATCTACTGCGACCAGCTCGGCCGGCGCGTTGCCTGCCTCGCCTGCGTACGCCGCGTGAGTGCCCGCATCCAGCAGCAGCAGCCACGGCCGCGCATCGCGGGTAATCACCGCCTCAACACGCTGCCGATAAAACCAGCGTGAAGCTTCTATCGCCTCACTGCCGCCAAGCGCGGTAATGTGCGTGTCGATTGCACCGCCGAGCCGATGCGCCACTCCCGCTGCAACTCGCGCAAAACGTGAGCCCGCCGCCACAAGCACGATCGTTGCGTTAGCCGCGCGGCACAGAGCCTCGCACGCCGCCGCGTCTGTGGCGTAGCGTGCCTGCGCAAACGCCTCGCCTGCAACTGCCAGAAGTTTTGCAGCAGGCAAAGCTTTGCCCAGGTTCGCCACATCGGCGGCAACAATCCCAATCGCCAGCGGCGCGCCTAGCCGCGATGAAAGCTCAAGCCCGGCGGTCACGGCTTCCAGCGAAGCCTTTGTCAGCGCCGCGCCGCTTTCGTCCGCATGTGTCAGTACCAGAATCGATTCCATCATTCGGCTCCAATCCATTCCACCAGTTCGGCTGCAATCTCATCTGGCGTCATATCCTTCACCACGCGCGTCGTCCGCTGCTGTTTCGGCTGGCTCACACTTACGTAGCGCAATCCGTTCGCGTCCAGTTTCGCCGTCTTCGCTTTTTGCAGCGCAGGCATAATCGTCCGCATGTTCGCCATGCCAATCTGCGGATTATTGCGCGGCTCAGACAGATTGCCCGTCGCCCATCCCAGCACCGCCGGCGCGCCCGCGCAAACTGAAACCTGGTGCCGTCCGCCCTCAATGCGCTCCAGCACTTCAAACGATCCATCCTCGCGCAACTCAATCTGGTCCACGCCTTCGAACTGATCGGTAATGCCCAGCCGCTCGCCCACAATCGCCAGCGTAACGCCCGCGCCGCGCGTTGCAGACTCCCATCCGCCAAACAGCAGCAGCTTCGCTTTGTCCAGCCCTGCGATTCCGTCAATCGCCTCGGCCAGCGCCCCAGCCGTCGCGTGCGCATCGGGGAATCCGCCGATTGGCCCGTCAATAGGCACAAGCTCAAACGCAACCTTCTGCGCCACGGTCATCATCACCTGTTGCAGCTTTGCCTTGGGCCCCAGCGAAACCAGCCACAGCTTGCTGCCGGGATTTTTGGCAACCAGGTTCGCCGCCTCATACAGCGCGCAAGCTGCCCACGGATCGAGCACCGCCGGCAGCACCATCTCGTTTTTCAGCCCCGGTCCGGTTGCAGTAGTCGTTGGTTCCAGCGTCTGCAGCGGGTCCGGAACAATTCCCGCGCAAACTACGATGTGGAGTGGTGTTGGCATTGATTGGCTCCTGAATGAAAGCTACTAGCTTCTAGCTTCTAGCTGCTAGCTGAAACACGCTTGCGTTTCTCGCTTGCGGTGATGGTTTGAATAAACGAGGTGAGCATTCTCGATACCTCATTGCCGAGCGCTTCGGCTTCTTCTATTTGCGCGCCACTGGCAATTCCGAGCTTACTGGCTACGCCAAGCTGAGTTAGAAGCTCATACGTCGAACCCTGAGCAATGCCAAGGAACTGCCGGAACTCTGCTGAATTCAGCCTCCCGCGCCCCTCTGCAATGTTGCTCGCTATAGAGACGCTGGCACGGCGCATCTGCGCAGTTAGACCGTATATCTCTTCTTTCGGAAAGGTTCGAGTCAACTTATAGATGCTCACGGTCAGGTCAATGGCCTTCTGCCAGACAACCAGATCGCGATAATCCTGTGACATTCCATCTCTCCCGAATAATCTTTCTTGCAGCCAGCCACAGCAAGAAAAAAGCTAGCAGCTAGAAGCTAGTAGCTAGAAGCTGCCCCATCAATTCTCCGCCGAATGCAGACCGCCGCTTCCTGCGCGAAATTCAATGTTGCCGCCCACTCCATCCGGTGACAGGCCGCAGTTCCACAGGCATCCGCCGCAGTGCACGCACTTCTCGCGCTCGAACGCTGGCAGTCCGTCCGCGCCTTGCGTAATCGCTTGCCCAGAGCACATTGCCACGCACGTCTTCTCCGCGCACCCGGCGCACAGTTGGGGATTGCGGAAGACCACGTGATCCGCGAACCCCGGCATGGCCTGCACCTTGCCGCCCATCAGCAACCCA
>CAYZVG010000360.1:0-3268 GCA_964481595.1 uncultured Occallatibacter sp.
AGCAACGCGAGATTCAGCAGTTGCACCAGTTGAACCAGATGCCCGCGCAGCAACGCGACCGGCGCCTGGAACGCAACGAACTGATGGAGCGGCTGACGCCTCAGCAACGGATGAACCTGAACCGCTCAGGCCGCTCCTGGGCGTCGTTGCCACCGGACAGGCAGGCAATGATGAAGCGCGCATTTCAGGATCTGCGCAACGTGCCGCCGGATCAGCGGGATACGGTGCTCAATTCGGCGCGGTACCAGGGAGCGTTTTCACCCGATGAGCGCGGCATTCTGTCTGACTTTCTGCGCGTGGAGCCTTACGACCCGCAGCGCTGACATGGCGCAATCGCCCGCCGCACGAACGTCCCTCATTTACAATGGAACGCAGGGCTAAGGCCACATTTTGTTGCGCAATCGGCGCAAACCCGCAGCGACGGGCAAGGAGCTTCAGATCTTATGGCGATTCCCGCCACACAACTGCGTCCAGGAATGATCATCAAGCACAACGAGCAGCTTCACCTGGTCTTTAAAGTGGAGCACCGCACACCGGGCAATCTGCGCGCCTTCATCCAGGCCAAGCTGCGCAACCTCAAGTCCGGCGCAATGTTCGAGCATCGCTTTCGCTCGGCTGACGCCATTGAGAAAGTGGTGGTCGACGAAGTTGCCATGGAGTTTCTCTACGCCGACGGCGACGACTACTACTTCATGAATCCGGTGGACTACGAGCAGACCGTTCTCAAGAGCGCAACCCTTGGCGATGCGGTCGAGTATCTGACGGCTAACTTGCAGATCAAGGTCAGCTATCACGATGGACAGGCCGTCGGCATCGAGTTGCCCTCGGCTGTCGAGCTTGAGGTGGTGGAAACCGAGCCGGGTCTGAAGTCGGCAACCGCATCGTCGGTCACCAAGCCGGCCAAGCTCGAAACCGGCCTGGTGGTGCAGGTGCCTCCGTTCATCAACGAAGGCGAAAAGATCCGTGTGGACACCAGCGAAGGCGCGTACCTGAGCCGCGCGTAGTTCTTCCGTACTTCAAAAAGAAACCACCGCTTTCGGGCGGTGGTTTTTGCTTGTGCGCAACTGGATACGGTGGTCGCCGGATTCATTGAAGCGCGATGATGGCCGGAATACAGGCCTGAATAAAGTTGATAGGCTCTAGAGTTGTTTGCTACTTAGGCTTTTATGGAGCGTCATCATGACTGAGATTTCGGCTAGTATATCGTGTTCGAAGAGCAGACCGCTCTTGTCTTTGCTCGCATCAATCGGAGCCGCCGCTCTACTGGCGGTTGTATTGCTGGCCCCTTCAGAGAACTTTGCGCAGACGCCAACGGCTGAACAGCCACGCGCAACGGGCGCGGCAAGAAGCATTCACCAGCTCTATCTCGACGATCAGACGGAAACGCCGGCAGGCAAACCGGGAGGCGTTTCTCCTGTCACGGAAAAAGAATTCAAGGAGCATGGAGCCGCTCGGCGCGAACAAGCGCGCGTCCTGCTGGCGCGAAGAGAAGTAAAGACCGCGGAGGATTATCACGATGCTTCCCTGCTCTTTCAGCACGGAGAGAGCGCGGATGATTTTCTGCTCGCCCACATTCTGGCAGTCGAAGCAGTGATCAGGGGAGACGAACGGTCAAAGTGGATGGCTGCAGCCACTTTGGATCGCTACCTTCAGGCGATGGGAAAGCCTCAGGTATTTGGCACGCAGTATCCAATGGATCCCAACGTTCCGATCGACCCGAAGGCAGATCAGCACGTCGCTATGTACAAGGGAAGAACCCAAAATCCATTCAATAACCAGTTGCTGCCGGATTCAGTCCGTCTCGATTTTTGCGTTCCGGATCTGGAGCATCAGAAGCAGAATCTGGCGACGCTCAACTCGGGCAAATATCCCGACAGGGGAATGGTCGCTCCGGGTTGCACACGGTAGCGCGTGCATCGATATTTGGTAGCGCCGTACGGCATAAGAGAAATCTTCTGGGCCTCAAAACTTAAGGCCCAGAAGACTTTACCTATCAGACGCCGGATTCGGGCAGATGAACAGGCCGCGCTTCAATGATTGCTTCAATGGCGTGCAGCGCGTCGAGTGTGGTGGGGTTGACGGGCGCATCCACCTGCACCACGGCCAGAGCCTTTACCGGCTTGGTTCCAGTGCGCTCGCGGCCCAGAGCGAAGTTGGCAATGTTCACGCCGTGCTCGCCGAGGATGGTGCCGATGCGTCCGATGACGCCGGGCACGTCGAGGTTGCGGCAAACCAGCAGATTGCCTTCGAGCGGCGTTTCGATGTCGATCGAATCGAACTCGAGCAGGCGCGGCTGTTCGCCATGAATGACCGTTGCGCTGGCGCGGCTGGCGCCTTTGGCCGAGTGCAGCTCAATGGTGAGCACGCTGGCCGCTCCGCCGCGATGCGTTGCTGCCTTCTCCTCGAGAATGCGGATGCCATGCTCCTCGGCGACAGCCGCGGCGTTGATGCGGTTCACGTTCTCTGAGCCCTGCAGCAGGCCGGCTATGGCCGCGTTGCGCACAAGCTCGGTTTTGGTATCGGCCAGCTTGCCGCCGTAGACCAAAGTGATGGACTCGATGCCACCGTTGCCTGCCTGCGCGAGGAACTCGCCGAGCCTGCCGGCCATGTCGATATGCGGCGCGAGAACTACGTACTCCTCATGCGTGAGCGACGGCAGATTCACCGCGTTCTGCACCACGCCGAGCTTCAGGTAGTCGCGAACCTGGCGCGCAATCTGGATGCCGACCGCCTCCTGCGCTTCTCCTGTGGAACCGGCGATGTGCGGCGTGAGAATCACATTGTCCAAGCCGAAGTAGGGCGAGTCCTTGGGAGGCTCGACGGCGAAAACATCGAGCGCAGCGCCGGCCACTTGGCCGCTCTTGAGCGCAGCCACCAGCGCTTCTTCCACCACCAGCTCGCCGCGCGCGCAGTTGATGATGCGCACGCCCTTCTTCATCTTTGCAATCGACTTTTCGTTGATGAAGCCTGAAGTTTGCGGCGTAAGGCCGACGTGCAGCGTAAGGTAATCCGAGCCGGCAATCAGTTCGTCGATCGTCACCAGCTTGACGCCGTTTTCACGCGCTACTGCTTCAGAGACAAACGGATCGCTGCCGATGATATCGAGTCCGAATCCGCGCGCGCGTTTGGCCACTTCAAGCCCAATGCGGCCCAGGCCGAGAATGCCCAGCGTCTTGCCGCGCAGCTCGGAGCCCTGCAGATTCTTCTTATCCCACTTGCCGGCGTGCATCGATGTGTTGGCCGCGGGAATCTTGCGCGCAAGCGCGAT
>CAYZVG010000361.1:0-3264 GCA_964481595.1 uncultured Occallatibacter sp.
GCAACCACAGATCCTTCGACTCACCACCCCCAAACTGAAGAACGTTTGGGGCCCCGTTCGCTCAGGATGACAGCATTTGTTTTGATATTAATTTCAGACTCAGGATACTCGTGTCCTGAGTCTGAAATTATTGTGCAAATGTAAATGTCATCCTGAGCGAAGTTTGGCGCGCTTATTGCGGCAAACGCAGCCGAAGGATCTGCGGTTGCTTTCCGTCATCATTTGGTCGTCCCACACATAAATGGAGGCCCCATCCTTCCGCGTTTTTTGCGGAAGGATGGGACAGCACAAGCCAAATTTGTTTGCAACGGTAAGTCGATAAAGATTAAATTAGTACCAACCATGAAACAGCACTACTCTGCCGCATACTCCTCTTTTTTCACAGGGAGACGCCTTAAACATTGTCTGACAGTATTTGCTTGTTCGCCATAGCATCCTCCGTGCTGGGGCAAGACAAGTGTGTGCAAACTAAATATGGAGAGTGTTTCAGAATTCATGCAAGATACGCCGTTTACACCGGAGACGGCATGGAAGTTTTGTGGCCCGTAGGCACACATCGACTCTTGTGGGCCGCATACGGAACAGACCCACTCGATACACTATTGAACGGTCATCTGGATAATTCCTATATCTTTGGGGATTTTCTTGTCTGTCCCCTGAGCAAAGAAATCCCCGGCGAAATGCGTCACGTATGTATTAAGCAGATGGAGCACCTGAAAATGACCAAACGTCCAGAAGAGAATCAGTAATCCTCAACGAACGCAGTTTTCGGGCTCTTGATTACCTGAATGACCAGCCCGCCCCTCAATCCATCGAAACGCTGAGCTGGTGCCGCACATCCGCGCCGCGCACCCAGAAGATCACATCGGCTGAGATGCTGGTTGCGTGGTCGGCAATCCGCTCCAGATTCTTCGCGATCAAGATGCCTTTCATCGCCTGCTGTGTGTACTGCGGCTTTTCTTCAATCAGCTTCAGCAAGTCGGCGTGCGCCCGCCGGTTCATGCGGTCAATCTCGTCGTCCATTGCGCGAACCGACTCCGCCAGCCGCGCGTCGCCTTCCAGCAGCGCCTGCACCGCCGAACGGATCATCCGCGCCGCAAACTCACCCATCGCGGCAAAGTCCACCGGCAGATCGACCTCTTCAAGAGCCAGAACCTCTTTGGTGCGGCGGGCAATGCCCATGGACTGATCGCCAATCCGCTCCAGGTCCCCGTTCATCTTGATGACCGCTAGAATAAAGCGCAGGTCAATCGCCATCGGCTGCTCTTTGGCCAGCAGCTCGTAGGCCATCTCGTCCAGATCGCGCTGCGCCGTGTTGATGGCGTTCTCGTTCTGCTTGACGTACTTGCACAGACTCTTGTCGCGCTGCAGATAAGCATCGACTGCGGACTCGACCGCCTGCTGCGCAAGGGCAGCCATGGCCATCAGCTTGTCCTTCAATTCGGCCAGTTGCTGTTGAAAGTGAATGCGCGGCACGGCGTTATCTCCCTGATCCTCTATTGTGCATCATCGGTTGTTACAGGGGTGCAAATATCCCCCTGCGTGCCGCATTCGGCACGTCGGCGGGGTACCTTTCCCGTTACTGAATAGACGCACTGAATATAGCGCCGGCGCTCAAATCCATGATGAAAATCCGTCGGCAGCCCGCGCAATCCGCCAACGCAGTCTTCGCCCGGAGGGGAAGTCGCCGCTCAGCCAGCCTTTGAAACCGTGTTCTCCAGCGTCCCAATCGGGTCAATCGTAATACGCACCCGGTCTCCCACCGCCAGCGTAAACGCGTCTGGCGGCACAATCCCGGTTCCCGTCATCAGGTAAACGCCCAGCGGAAAGCTGTTTTCGCGGAACAGGTACTCCACCAACTCGGTCACCGGCCGCTTCATCGCAGAGAGCTGCGTCTCGCCCGCAAACTCCACTTGACCGCCACGCACAACCTCCAGCCGGATCGGCGTCTCCGGCGCAAGCGCCTCGCCGGTGACCAGCACGCACGGCCCCAGCGCGCAGCTCCGGTCGTACACCTTGGCCTGCGGCAAGTACAGCGGGTTCTCGCCCTCAATGTCGCGCGAGCTCATGTCGTTGCCCACCGTGTAGCCCACAATCTCGCCCAGCCCATTCGCCAGCACCGTCAGCTCCGGCTCGGGAACAGACCAGCTCGCGTCTCTGCGGATGCGCACCTCTGAGCCAGTCCCGGCCACATGTGGCGCAGTCGACTTGAAGAACAGCTCCGGCCGCGCCGCCGAGTAAACGCGGTCGTAAAAATCGCCTCCGCCCGCGTCCTTCGCCTCGGCCATCCGCGCCCGCTTGCTGCTGAAGTAGGTCACTCCGGCCGCCCACACGTCCTGGCAGCCAACCGGCGCAACAATATCCTTGATCTCCTCCACGGACTGCGCGCTTCCAATCACCGATGCCAGAAACCCCTTCAGGTCCTGCCGATTCACCACCGCATCCCACGGCTCGCCGGCAATCGGATAGTAGCGGGCGCCTTCTTCCACGTAGCATCCGCGGCTTGTGTTGTAGAGTTTCACGCCTGCCTCCCAAGCTTGCTCACAATCTCCTCGACATCGTACACGCAGCCGCCCCACACTCCGCCACTAGCCTCAACCAGCGCCGCCCATAGCCGCGTATCGTCCGGCAGTTGCGCGTGAGGCTTCAAGTCCATGCGCGGCTTGCGCGCGGCCAGCACCGCCGCTCCCTGCTCGGCGTCAAACTCCGCTCCCGCCGCACCCACCAGTTCCACCCGTCCGGTCATCGTCCGCCGGTCAATCGTAATCTCGATCAAGTCCCCGTCCAGCACCTTGCCAATCGGTCCGCCGGCCAGCGCCTCTGGCGACACATGCCCGATGCACGCCCCCGTTGAAACCCCGCTGAACCGCGCATCTGTCAGCACCGCCACATGCTTGCAGTGCGGCAGTTGCTTCAGCGCCGAGGTAATCTGGTAAATCTCCTGCATCCCCGCGCCCAATGGCCCTCCGCACACCAGCACCACCACGTCGCCCTGCGCCACATCGCCGCTCTTGATCGCCCCAATCGCCGCTTCTGCCGTGATAAACACCTTGGCCGGCCCCACGTGCCTGTACACCTGATCCTCGCCCACCAGCGATGCATCGATTGCCGTGCTCTTAATCACCGAACCCTCCGGCGCAAGATTCCCCACCGGAAAGCAGATCGTCGCAGTCAGTCCGCGCTCGCGCGCCCGCACCGGAGGCATAATCACGCCTTCCGCGTCGATCCCGTCCCGCCCCTTCAGTTCGCGCCGCAGCATCTGCC
>CAYZVG010000362.1:0-3262 GCA_964481595.1 uncultured Occallatibacter sp.
AGCCGACAAAGATGCCGGTGGTGGCCACCATCACGCCGGGATAGACCCAGTAGTAAAGGTGCGAGCCCCAGCCGACGATGAACTTGGCGATGCGGGCGTATTTGAAAGCCCCGTCCTTCGAGAGCATGGCCTGCTCGGCGTAGTAGTAGCTCGAGCCGGTGCCGGGGTAGAGCTTGGAGATCTCTGCGTATGCCACGGCGGTTGCCAGGCAGAGCAGAAGAGCGGCAAAGATGCCTATCCACATGGCCGGAGCAGTGGACGGTTGACCTTGAACGCCTGTCGTGGCCTGAATGTAAAACGTCAGCCAGAGAAAGGCGCCGGGGGCGATGAGAGCCATTGCGTTGCTGGTCAACCCGGTTAGCCCGAGGGTGGCCTGCATCTGTGGTGCTTTCTGATCTGCCATGAGCATTCTCCTGTGAAAATGGTGTTCTTAAGTCCTATCCGGCGGTTGTCCCCGGGATTGCTGATTGGTTCCGTCTGCTTTGCCCCTCGATTCGGGCTCATCCGTTCGGTTCTTCGGGTGAGTGAACTCGGTGCGGGAAATGTTGCTTGCCTGCGGGCGGTTACTGCCGTAGCGCCTGCCGGTTTTAACGTCAATGCTTTGCTGTAATTGCAGCCTAATCTTCACTGCATCAGGACAGAATGAAGATGCCGGCGATTCCAGCGAGGGGATTAACTTGCCGGAATCGCCGCACACGGTTGCTGTTTAGCGTTTGGGTCCAAAGAAAGCGATCAAGCTTGCGGTCACAGTGGACTGGGCGTCCACCATGTCGAAAGCATTCTTGTGGAAAGAGGCAACGTCGGACCAGTCGCGGCGATACTCCAGGCGGGTAAGCAGGCCAGCCGCAGCCTTGTACTCGTAGGTGGCCGTGAACTCGTACAGGTGCTGGGCAACGCCGCCATCCGTCGTTCCCTGCGGATCGGAGAAGTATTCGAAGCGTCCTGCCAGGGCTTGCGTCGCGGTTGCCTGGTCGTGAGCTGCAAACGCAACACCCTGCCAGTGGATAAGGTTCTTGTCGCCCTCGGCAACGATTGCGTCACGGTTCTGACCGTAATCGTAGTTCAGGTAGGCATTAAACTTGGCGTTCGGAGTCAGCAGCAGCGTGCTGTCGATCAAGTTGCGCCAGCCGGTAGTGGTGGTGGCATTCTCAGGGCCGCCGTACCAGTTCAGGTTCCAGGTCGCCTTGGGCTTTACCCACGCGCTGGTTGCGCCAAGGGTAACGCCGCCGTTAGTCTTCGAGATGTTGTTCCAGCCGTTCACCACCTGCAGGCCAATTGTCTCGGACTTTGAAATCGGAAGCGAGGTGCGCGCGCCGAAGTGCCAGTAGGGAATTGCCCAGGTAAACAGCAGCGAGCGCGAGTAGTTCCAGTTGTCCTTGGCTTCAATCACTTCGGCGCCAGCCGAAGTAACGAACTTGCCAAAGTCCAATTCAAACCCCTTGGCCTTGGCCGGCTTCACGCTGAGGAAGGCCTGTTCAATGTAGTTGAGCTGATCGGAAGAGGTGGTGTTGGACGCGGCGGCATTGATGAAATTGTTGGTGCGGCCGTAGAGGAAATCCACGTGCGCGCCAACCGGGTCGGGATCGTGGTTCAGCGTTAGCTTGGCAGCGCTCAGGTTGAACTGATCGGTTTTGTCGTTGAAGTTGTAGAGATCGTTGGCCTGGCCGTTATTGCTGGCTGAGGGCGTGTTGAAGTTGTAGCTGTAATAGCCGTCGATGAAGCCGCTCAGGTCCATGGGACCTACGCTCCACGTTGGCGCGGCCGGGGCCGCGGCGGCCGGAGCCTGCGCTGCCGCTGGGGCTGCTGCGGGAGTAGCTGCGGGCGCGGACGTGGAATCCTGTGCGCCAGCAAGAAGAGCGGTTGCCATGGCCGCTCCGGCAATCAACTGTAGTAAGCAATTCGGCTTTGAAGACATCGGCACTATTCCTCCAGGAAAAAGTCGAGTTGTGGGTCAGTAAAACGGTAAATTCAGCCGGAATACTCAATAAGGCTTTGTGAGAGAGGAATGCGATTAGGGCGCATGTTTCCTCAAAGCCCGCAAGGAGCTATCCGGCCCTTCTGGGTTCTTATTGGTGAAGACCTGCGAGCGCACTTCGAAAGCTGTTTGTCAACGTCTGCTTTCATAGTTGCCCAAGAACAGTAACGCAAAGAAAGCATAAGGAAAATATGAAGAAGCTGAAAGTTTCTGAAAATGCCCGAACCAAGATATCCAGACTAGCTTGCCGATAATGCGATGAAACCTGTGCGGAACGGAAATGACAAGGCGTCGCAAGAAATAAGAACGGTATAAAGATTTGCTAAGATTTACTCACGCGATTCCTTGAACCAATGTCAAGTAGCCTAAGTCCAGGTCCGGCAAACAGTGCACAGCAGCTGCGAGAAGACAGCCTGAACGAGCACGTGTCTGCCACTAAGCCGCTAAAATGGAGTGCAGGTCTAGCTCGAATCCCACAGTGGTTCTTAGGCGGTAGATGGTTGTCTGCAACTTTCCTCACAGGCCGGCCTGCTCTTTCCAGCCGAAGTTCTCGCGGCGCGGGCGCGCGGGCGCTTCTGTTCACGCTGGAGTGCACGCTAGGGGTTATCGCGGTCATTCTGGTTGCGGCCCTGGCGCACTGGTTCGGATGGTTGCTTCCTGTTGACCTTCTCCTCTACCTGCTGATCGTTCTGCCAACCGCGTTGCTGTGCGGATTCTGGCAGGCTGTCATCGTGTCGCTGGCGGCGGTCACCTCGCACAGCTTTTTTACTTTGCACCAGCCTGAGCTCGCCTTTGTTCAAGACACCGCAAACATGATCACGCTGTTTGCGTTCATCCTGGTGGCGCTGGTCGTCAGTCGTCTCTCTGCCCGTGTTACGGGGCACGCCCGCGAAGCTGAATCATGGGGCGAGCAGATGCAGGACCTCTACGAGTTCACGCGCCGCACACTGCAGATGAATCTCCACGTCGAGCCTGGGGCGCAGCTAGCCGAGCTTGTCCATGAGATATTCGCTCTTGAAGCGGTGGCGGTATTTGACGCCGATCTGCACAACGTCTATCAAGCCGGCTACTGGAGCATCGATCCCCAGGAGATGGCGCAGAATGTTTATTACTTTGAAACCTCAGACGACGATCCCGAGACCGGCATTGGCCGTCGCGTCGTGCGCCTTGGCGCAGTTCCGGTCGGCAGCCTGGTGGTGCGCGGCGAAACCAGCCCGCTGACCAACAACGCCATTGCGTCGCTGATTGCCATCACCTTCGATCGTTATCGCGCCTTTGCCAATGAGA
>CAYZVG010000363.1:0-3227 GCA_964481595.1 uncultured Occallatibacter sp.
ATCGCCGACTGCACTCCATCGGCAACGCCGGCGGTAAGCTCAAGTCCGCGAATGATGGGACCGGGGTGCATGACGACGGCGTTGGGCGCGTGAGCTGCCAGCCGCTGGCCGGTGAGCTGGTAGCTGGCCTTGTAATCTTCCAGATCGATTTGCAGGCCGGCAAGGCGCTCGGCTTGAATGCGCAGCATCATCACCACTTGCGACTGGCCGATGGCCGCCTCAAAGTTGCGCTCGATGGAGATGCCGGGGCCGGCTTTTGCGGCCAGCTCGGGCAGCAGCTCTTTCGGACCGCAGAGCACGACGCGTGCGCCCAGCCGGGGCAGCAGCAGCATGTTGGAGCGGGCAACGCGGCTGTGCAGAATGTCGCCGCAGATGGTGACGGTGACGCCGGCGAGAGTTTCAGCGCTGACTTCGGTTACGCCGGGGCGTAGATGCGCGAGGATGGTGCGCAGATCGAGCAGCCCCTGAGTGGGATGCTCGTGCATGCCGTCGCCGGCGTTGATGACCGGCAGCCGGGTGCACTCTTCAAGCAGCCAGGCCGCGCCGGAGGAGTTGTGGCGCAGGATGATGGCCTCGGCTCCAAGCGCGCGCAGGGTGAGGCCGGTGTCTTTGAGCGACTCACCCTTTTCAATGCTGGAGCTGAGGCTGGAAACGAGCGTTGTGTCCGCGCCGAGGGACTTGGCGGCCAGCTCAAAACTGGTGCGGGTGCGCGTGGACGACTCGTAAAACAGGAGCGCGATGCGGCGCTTGGCCAGAATGTGGTCGCGCTTGATGGGATCTTCGCGTTCGAGTGCGGTGGCGCGGGCCAGAATGCGGCCGACGCCCTCGACGCTCAAGTCCATGACCGAGAGCAGCGAACCTGGATTGTAGGGAGACGGCCATACGGGCGCGGGAGGCGGATGAAGCTGGCGTCGAACGGGTGTTGCGGCTGGATTCATACTTTTCAGCTTTCAGACCTAAGCTTTGCCCGGAACTCTGTTCCGGGTTCTGTACGCTTGCACACTCCGAGAGGCTGATCGGGCAAGCGCTCCGCTTTAGCCCAAGCGCTCCGCCTTAGCCCACGCGCTCAACCAGCAGCACCTGATCGTCCTGGTCGACCTCGTGGAATTTGACTTCGATAATCTCGCGGCTGCTGGTGGGCACATGTCTGCCTACATATGTAGCCTCAATGGGCAGCTCGCGATGGCCGCGGTCAATAAGCACGGCAAGCTGTACGCGGCGCGGACGGCCGTGGTCAAAGAGTGCGTCGAGCGCGGCGCGGATGGTGCGGCCGGTGTAGAGCACGTCGTCGCAAAGGACGATGTCGCGGCCCTCAATGTCGAACCCGATTGCGCCGGGGGTGACGACGGGCCGCACATCCTGGGTGGACAGGTCGTCGCGGTAAAACTGGATGTCGAGCACGCCGGTGTCGATAGGGCGCTTCTCAATGCCGCTGATGAGCTTGCCGAGCCGCTCGGCCAGGGGAATGCCGCGGCGCTTGATGCCGACCAGCGCCAGGTCTTCGCTGCCATTGCTTTTCTCCACGATCTCGTGGGCCAGGCGCACCAGGGTACGCTCAATCTCAGAGGCCGACATCAGCCGGCCTTTCATGCGCAGGGCTGGATTCTCTTGGGATTCGCTCATGGCTGCTCTCTCGGGACTAAAGGATTATCTCTCGACGGATGATACGAGGGGTTGCCGGTCGTGGGCAAGCTGTGGAGAACTGGAGTGCAAATTGGCTGAATTGCTTTGCAACGTTGAGGCGCTTGCGGTCGATCTCGAAAACTACTTTAAACCTGCGTCAGATTTCAGGACGGCGTGAGCGGGCGAGCAGGCGCGCGCCGAGCGCGCCGCCGGCCACGGCAAACAACAACAGGACCATGGCCAGTAGAGTAATGACGGCGATCAGCCAGCCGGCGCGGCCCTCGGGCGGCAGCAGCAACTGCTTGGTGATCGCGATGGTCTGCTGATCGACGCCCATCTGCTCCCACTGCTGGCTCAACTGCTGGTTTACCAGAGTCTGCCAAAGGTTGTCGTAGAACGCGCCCTGGTGCAACCAGAAGCGCATGGCGAAGAGGGTGATGCCGGTGGTGGCGGCGGCCACCCATGCGCCCATCAGGCCGGTGACCAGGCCGATGCGCGCGCCCGCGCCCATGGTGATCCATGCCGGCCGCTGGCTGCGCATGTAGAGCAGCACAACCCATGCGCCGGCGATGGCCATCATGGGCATGCCAAGGATGCTGACCGGCGAAAGCATGGAGCTGAGAATGCCCGCGGGCACCGCCAGCAGCACGGCTGATTTGAGTGCAGGCTTCCAGGCTACGCTGCTGGCGTCGCGCACTGCTTCGTTCCAGCGTTCGGGCTGGCCCTGCTCGGCTGCGCCCTCAGTCGAGTAAACGAGCTGCGGCAGACCACAGACCGGGCAGAAGCATTTGCCGTCCTCGACGGTCTGATTGCAGCGTGTGCAGGTGACTTCCATACACTACAAAGCCTATCGCATCCGGCTTAAGGGCGCTTTAGCGAGTCAGCAAGTCAGCAAGACAGCGAGTCAGCAAGTCGGCTGGTCAGCGAGTTAGCAACTCAGCCCGTCAGCGGGTTAGGGCAATCGTATTGAAGATTTCACTGACGGCGCTCTGTCGTTTGGGTTTGCTAGGAGGGAGCAGGGGCATTTATGCCCCTGATGTGAGCAGCGAATACACTCGCCTTCAGGCGCGGGCATTGCATCGTTTTACGTTGAAAAGCCCGCGGCTAAAGCCGTTTCCTGTTCAATAGTTTTTCAGGGGCATAAATGCCCCTGCTCCCTCCAAAAGACAACCTGAAGACCCTTTGTCCGATCGATTCTCCACTACGACATTTCAAATGCGATTGCCCTGGTCAGCGGGTCGAATTAACTTGCTGGTCCTGGTGCGAAGAGGGCAGTCGACTCGGAAGACTACCTGGCGGCTGAGACCGTTTGGGCGGCGGACTCATGAAGCCGTGCCTCGACAATGGCCTCGGCAGCCTGAACGGCTTCTTCAAGCGACATGTTGGTGGAGTCGAGCAGGATGGCGTCGGCAGCGGGCCGGAGCGGTGAATCGGCGCGATTGCGGTCGCGGTGGTCGCGCTCACGCAGGTCGCGGATGACCTCTTCCGGCTGCACCTGGGGGGGGCGGCCGCTTTGGCCGAGCTGGTCGTAGCGGCGCAGGCCGCGCACTTCTGGGGCCGCATCGAGAAAGATTTTAACTTCGGCGTGCGGAAAGACGACCGTG
>CAYZVG010000364.1:0-3224 GCA_964481595.1 uncultured Occallatibacter sp.
AGCTTGTGACCTCAATGCCGCCGCCGTGGGCGGCGAGGATTGCGCGGACAATCGCGAGGCCCATGCCGGAGCCTTTGCGCACTTTGCTGCTGTGCTTGCCGCGATAGAACTTCTCAAAGATGAGGGGCAGATCGTGGGCGTCGATGCCGGGACCCTCGTCGTCAACAAAGAACTCAAGCCTTTCGTTGCGACGGCGGCTGCCGAGAGCAATGTGGCTGCCGGGTGGTGTGTAGGCGGCGGCGTTCTCAAGCAGGTGGCGGAGCACGCGGCCGATGAGATGACGATCAAGCCAGGCGGTATTGGATAACTCATCGGACGTGTTTTCGTCGATGGCGACGCGATGCGCGGCGAGAGCCTTGCGCGACTGCTCGATTGCTTCTTCAAGCAGCGCGCGGGGCTGTATGGGGGCCAATCTTACCTCGACGGCGTTGGCTTCGATCTCGGCCATCTCCACGGCTTCGCCGATGAGCAAGTCGAGGCGCGCGGATTCTTCGTCGATGATGGAGACCATGTCCTGGCGGGAGACTTCGTTCATCTGTGGCGAGCGGAGCAGGGTGGTTGCGGCGGCGCGGATGGACGTGAGCGGGGTGCGCAACTCGTGAGTGAGCGAGTCAGTGAGCGCGGTGCGCAGGCGCTCGCTTTCGCGGGCGGCTTCAGCGCGTGCCGAGGCCTCAAGAGCGGTGGAGCGGGCGATGACGGTGGCAACTTGCGCGCAGACCGCGGTGCTGACCTCTCGCGAGAGGCCGGCAGGACGCCAGGCGATGGCGCCAACGGCGGTCATGCCGAGCATGAGCGGCCGAGCGGTGAGGTTACCGGGAATGACGAGGGTGGGATTGTGGCCTTGCGTCATGGCGCGCAGGCTGGCCTGGATGCTCATGGGCAGCTCAGAGGTTGAAGAGTAGAACCGATCGGTATCGCAGACGTAGAGGATCACGCCGTTCATGGAAAAAGTGCGATCGACGATGAGGGGCAGATCGCGCAGCAGGGCTTCAGCATCCTCGTGCAGCATCATCTCCTGGCTGAGGGAGTAGAGGCGCTCGACATCTTCGCGGCGCTGCTCGGCGCGGCGGGTTTGGCGCCGTGCCACCTCTGCCACGCGGCCGACGACGGCGCAACTGACCATAAAGCAGACCATGGCGACCCACTGCTGCGCGCCGGTAATGCGCAGAGTTCTGAAAGGGGGCAGAAAAAAGTAATCGAAGAGAAGGGAACAGAGGATCGCGACAAGCGCGGCCAATGCGGTGCCGGCTTGAGCGGCGAACCAGACCACGATGGCGAGATAGACCAGTCCCGCGGTGGTGGAGTTTGCGCCCAGGGCGACAAGCAACGCCGTAGCGCAAGCTGCGGTAAGGATTGCTCCCAGCCATTGCGCCGCGCGCCGCGCGTGATCCAAAGCTTCCATTGTATGGCCTCAAGTGATGATACCTTCGCCGCGCGGATGATGTAATCTTCCAACGAAAGAAGATTACATGCCATCCAGAATTCTAGTGATCGACGACGAACCGCAGATTACGCGCGTACTGCGCGCCGCGCTCTCGGCACAAGGGTACGACATCCGCACGGCCAACGATCCTGAGGAAGGGCTGAGGGTGTTTAAAGACTGGCCGCCGGACCTGGTGATTACCGACCTGATGATGCCGGGGATGAGCGGCGTGGAGGTTTGCCGGGCGATCCGCGTGCAGGGGCCGACGCCGGTGTTGATATTGTCAGTCCGCGAGCACGAGCGCTCGAAGGTGGAGGCGCTGGATGCGGGCGCAGACGATTACGTAACCAAGCCTTTTGGCATTCAGGAGCTATTGGCGCGGGTTCGCGCACATTTGCGCCGCGCGCCGGAACGCGGCACGGCAGCGATTGAGGCGGGAGACTTTGTGATCGACGTCAACGCGCACTCGGTGACCGTGCAGGGCAAGGCGATTCACCTGACGCCGAAGGAATTCGATTTGCTGCTGCACCTGGCGCGCAATGCCGGCAGGGTGATGACGCAGCGTGTGCTGCTGACCGCGGTGTGGGGCGCGCAGTCGGCGCACCAGCCTGAGTATCTGCGCGTGTTTGTGGGGCAGTTGCGCAAGAAGCTCGAGGCCGAAACGGGAAAGCAATATATACAGACCGAGCCGTGGATCGGGTACCGCTTTGTTCCCGAAGGGGAAAGCATAGGCGAAGAGTAGGTTTTTAGACCGCGCGGTTTTGCAGCTTGGGTTTGTGTTATCCCCGGTCCCCAACAGCGAGGGGCCGGACTCCCAGTTTCGGTGGTTGATTGAGATGTGGATCAGCCGCTGTGCTATCCCACCCTTTCACGATAAGACTGTGAAAGGATCGGGCACCCGCTCGCAGTGGTTGATCGAGGTGTGGCCGCTGCCGATCGGTCGATGCTGATCCTTATAGATTCTTTAGGAAATCTTGTTGTCACTCAAACCAGACTGAAGCCAGTATTGATCTTGGTTGCGGAAGTTGATTCCGGCCGAGGGTTTTCTGAGCGCGCAAGCAGCACCGCAATGCGCGAGACGGCTGGCGGCAGCGACGGAAGATTCCGCAATTGTTGCAAAGTAATGCCCCGGCGCAGAGCCGGATTGAACTGGGAGGATGTGAGGTCTGCGATGCAAGATCTGACCATGTTGCTTTTCACCGTTATCTTCTTTGCCGTGGCGTTTCTCTACGTCAGGGCATGCCAGAAGCTGAGGTAGACCGATGCAAATTGACGTAGTGACTGTTGTTGCGCTGGTGCTCTCTGTTCTTCTGCTGGGTTATTTGACCCTCACCCTGCTTTTCCCGGAGAAATTCTGACATGTCGACCAATGGTTGGCTTCAGTTTGCTATTTACTCGATCGTGTTGTTGGCGACGGTGCGCCCGGTGGGCATTTATCTTGCCCGAGTGATGGAAGGCGAGCGGACCTGGCTTGATCCGCTGCTTCGGCCGTTTGAGCGCCTCATCTACAAGCTGTGCGCGGTAAAAGCGGACAAAGAGATGAGCTGGCGCGAGTATGCATACGCGACGCTGGGCTTCTCGGCGGTAACGCTGGTGTTTACCTATGCGATAGAACGGCTGCAGAACTTTTTGCCGTGGAATCCGCAGGGACTGGCGGCCGTAGGGCCGGATCTGGCGTGGAACACAGCAGCCAGCTTTACCACCAATACCAACTGGCAGTCGTACACGCCGGAGACCACAATGAGCTATCTGACAGAGATGGCCGGTCTGGCGACGCACAACTTCTGGTCGGCAGCGATGG
>CAYZVG010000365.1:0-3217 GCA_964481595.1 uncultured Occallatibacter sp.
AGATAGATAACGGGAATCGGCATGTATTCAGAAATTCGGATGTCAACTGTTGCCAGCAGCCCAATGCACTCACTTATCCTTTTGGCTTCCCTTTGGAGTTGCCGCCGGTGGCTGGACTGCGATGCGGTTCGATTTCGCGCCCGCAGACAGCAAAAGCGCCGCCCGAGGGCGGCGCTTTTGTAAATTTAGGGATGCGCGGCTGCAACACATCGTCAGGCGGCATGAACCGGCAGCGCCACCAGGCGCACACCGAGCGCGGCGCAGACTCGATTCACTGTATCGAGGCGCGGCTCGCTGCCGGGGCGAAGCGCTTTGTAGAGAGCCTCCCGCGTAATTCCAGCGGCCCGCGCGATCTCCGTCATTCCTCGGGCGCGGGCAATATCGCCCAGTGCGGCGGCGAGAAGTCCGGCATCGTTGGCCGCGAGAATATCTGTCAGATATACGGCAATCGCGTCTTCGCTGTCCAGATAAGGCGCGGCGTCGAAGGCGGGCAGGCTGTCCACTTTGATTCGTTTGCTCATGGTTGCAATCCTTCCTCAGTCCAGCATGGCGGCCAGCGCCTTCGCACGCTTGATGTCGCTCTTCTGGGTGCGTTTGGAACCACCTGCCAGCAGGACAATCAGGCTTTTGCCGTGCCGCGTTAGATAGATGCGCCATCCAGCTCCGGCATGAATGCGCAACTCGGAAACACCTTCGCCGACCGGCTTCACGTCTCCCATCAAGCCGAATTCAAGACGTTTGATGCGCGCCACAACCACGCCTCGCACCGCCTCATCGGTCAGCCCATCCAGCCAGGCCGTGAACTGGGGCAAGGGCTTGATCGCGAACATGAATCGAGTGTAATCGAACGATTACGAAGCGTCAAGACCGAAGCACTGGCAGGAAGAAGCGCGTGTCAAATAGGTTCGTTATCAGAACAGGATCATGCACTCGTCGAGGTTTTGGCGTGTTTGCTGGATCTCTGGCGGGCGCTGGTCTGCGATGCGTTTCAAATCCGCACCCGCAGACAGCAAAAGCGCCGCTCTTGAGCGGCGCTTTTGTAAATTTGCAGCAAACAACGGCCTACAACGTGGACTCGATCTCGAAGCCCCAGGCCTCGAGCAGCGCCTCAGGGATGTACTTCGAGTTCTTGTTACGCCGCGCCCACTCGCGGAGGCGAGTTGACCGGATGTACTGGTCAGGGGGCAGCTTGAACTCCTTCACAATCTGTTCGAAGGAGGTTACAGTGGGCACAACAGGGCCGATGGGCTCTGGCTTGCCCCAGTTTGGATTTCCACGACGCTTTGCCATTCGTTTTTTGTCCTTAAGTGAGGAGTAGGTTGTCCGCACATCCTTGGACGGGGGATGGGGGGCCCTATCAGTCCAGAGGAATTACTACACACCTATTCTAGGGCTAATTTGCTTAAAAATCAATAGAAAAACGTAATTACCTGGGCCAACAGGCTTCCTGCAAACCGCGCAAAGGTAACCTCGCAAGATACTGTTTCTAATGCATTTAACTGCAAGGAAAAGTTTGCATGGTTTGGCCTTGGTTACCTTGTTACCCGCGGCAGTGACCGCGGCACTGGAAAAGTGGCAGTAACCAGTGAAAAGATACTACTATGACAACACTCAAAAGCAGCCTTGCCGTCAGCCTGCTCCTGCTGGCCGGGCTTGCCCAGTGCCACGCCGTGGAGATGAAGATAAGCCGCGACGCCCTGCAACGGACTCTGCAGCAGCAGCTCTTTGGCGGCGCGAATGGCCGCTATTACCTGAAAGGGAGTCCCGACTCAGCCTGTTACACCTACGCCGACAACCCCAAGCTCACGTTTGAGGGCGACCGCATTGCCGTGACCATGATGACCCACTCCAAGCTGGGCACGCCGCTGCGGGGCGCCTGCATCGGGCTTACGTTGTCTATTCCGGTCGAGGTATCGCTTGCGCCCGACGCCGAGGGCGAGACGGTGGGCTTTCGCGACGCGCGGCTGGACAAGATCTCGGAACAGAAAGAGCTGAACTTCATCCTCAATCCGTTTTTGAGCCGCCAGGTGCCCTCAAGCATGAAGGTGAACGCGGCGGAAATGCTGCGCAAGGCTCTGGTGGGGTCTACGGCCGCTTCGGGCTACAAGGTGACGCTTGACCGGCTGAAGATTCACTCGATACAGCCCCAGGGCGACTGGCTGGTGGTGGATGTGGACGCGGACATGAGCGTGAACTGAGGCTGGGGCTTACCGGAATTCTGAAAAACTGCCACTTTCAGAAACGAAAGATATACCACAGGGCCTAAATGCCGCGATTTTTATCGGCCTTTTGCGGCACGACTGAAGTCGTGCCCTGACGCTATGCGGCTTATTCAGGGGTTCCCTCGATTCGGCCGATTCTGAGGTTCCCTCGCGCACATAATTCCGTCTGAGCGAGATCCAGTTTCGCTATTCGCACCATAGGTTGAATTTGCCGGCGCGGATGGCGGTGGCCATGGCCTCGATCTCCGGGCCCAGCGTTCGGTCCTGTTCAAGGCGCGGCACTACGCTGCGCACCGCCTGGCAAGCGAGTCCGATTTCGCGGCTGGGCTTGAGGGGCTGGCGGCACTCAACGCCCTGAGCGGCGCACATGAGCTCGATGCCGACGATGCGCTCGGCGTTCTCGACGATCTGGCGCAGCTTGAGCGCGGCGGTCATGCCCATGGATACGTGATCCTCTTTGCCGCCGCTGGTGGGGATGCTGCCGGTGGATGCGGGCGAGGCCAGCACCTGGCACTCGTTGATGAGCGCCGCGGAGACGATCTGCGCAATCATGAATCCCGAGGAGAGCCCGGGGTTGGGAGAGAGGAAAGCCGGCAGCCCCTCGTTGATGTCGGGATTGAGCAGGCGATCGATGCGCCGCTCGACCATTCCAGCCAGATCGGCCAGTGCAATCGCCGCATAGTCGAAGGCATAGGCGAGCGGCGCGCCATGAAAATTTCCGCCGGAAAGCACGGCTTCGCCGATTTCTGTTGCAGCAGTGGTCTCGGCAAAGACGAGGGGATTGTCAGTGGCTGAGCCAGCCTCAATCTCAAGCACACCGGTTACATGCTCGAGCACATCGCGCACGGCTCCATGCACCTGCGGCATGCAGCGGAGGCAATAGGCGTCTTGCACGCGCGCGTCGTGGGTGCGATGCGCTTCGCGAATCTGAGACTGCTCCATGAGCCAACGCAGATGCGCTGCGGCTGCTCCCTGCCCCTTGTGGGGACGCACGT
>CAYZVG010000366.1:0-3197 GCA_964481595.1 uncultured Occallatibacter sp.
TCTGGCCTTTGAGCGGATGCAACCGAAACGCCGGCAGGTCCATGTGGGCAACCGTAGGTGCGGCATGAAGCATAGCCAGAATATTCCTGAGCTTCCCAACATGCTCCGGGATTACGCCGCTTGGGTCGTCCTGTTCGAAGAGCCGGCTGAGTCCCTTGTGGCGAAATGACCGTATCATCCTTCACCGTAACGCGACACGTGTCGGATGTCAATAACGATATGGAAGCGAAGGTGACGACCAAAGTGCGGACAGGACACAGAGCTTTCTACGGCGTGGTGATTGAATTGCGTTTTCGCTTAACATTCGCCTTTCAGGTATAATTTCTGCATGGACTTTCAACTGGTAACCAATTACACGCCGAAGGGAGATCAGCCGCGCGCTATCGAGCAGCTTGCGGAGGGGCTTGCGGCGGGCGAGCAGCACCAGGTGCTGCTGGGCGTTACCGGATCGGGCAAGACCTTCACTATGGCCAAGGTGATTGAACAGTCGAACCGGCCGGCGCTGATTCTGGCGCACAACAAGACGCTGGCCGCTCAGCTTTACCACGAGTTCAAGCAGTTCTTTCCGTCAAATGCGGTCGAATACTTTGTGAGCTACTACGACTACTACCAGCCGGAGGCTTACATTCCCGCGGGCGACCTGTACATCGAGAAGGAAGCCACGATCAACGAGGAGCTAGACAAGCTGCGGCTTTCGGCGACGCGGTCTTTGTTTGAGCGGCGCGACGCGATCATCGTTAGCTCAGTGAGCTGCATCTACGGCTTGGGTTCGCCGGATGCTTACTTCGGCATGTTGCTGCTGCTGGAGAAGGGCCAGCACATCAGCCGCAAAGACATTACGCGGCGGCTGGTGGAGATTTTGTACGAGCGGAACGATAACGACTTTCGGCGCGGCGCCTTCCGCGTGCGCGGCGACGTGATCGAGGTCTACCCGACCTACGACGAGTGCGCGTACCGCATTGAGCTGTTCGGCGACGAGATTGAAACGCTCTCGCAGATCGATCCGCTGTTTGGCACGGTGAAGCAGAAATACTCGCGCCTGCCGATCTACCCCAAGAGCCATTACGTGGTGCAGCCGGAGCGGAAGGCCGATGCGATTCATTCGATCGTGACGGAGTTGAACGATTGGGTAGCCAATCTGGAGTCTCAAGGGCGCATGGTGGAGGCGCAGCGGATTCACCAGCGCACGCGCTTTGATCTGGAGATGATCAAGTCCATGGGCTACTGCCACGGGATCGAGAACTACTCGCGGCACTTCTCAGGGCGGCTGCCGGGCGAGGCTCCGCCCACGCTGCTGGATTATTTTCCGCGCGACTTTCTGCTATTTATCGACGAGAGCCACGCGACGATTCCGCAGGTACACGGCATGTGGTTCGGCGACCGGAGCCGCAAGCAGAACCTGGTGGACTACGGGTTCAGATTGCCCTCGGCGATGGACAACCGGCCGCTGACGTTTGCGGAGTTTGAGAACCGCGTTCACCAAACGATTTATGTCTCGGCCACGCCAGGACCGTATGAGCTGACGCGCTCGGCGGGCGTGGTGGTGGAGCAGGTGATCCGGCCGACGGGGCTGGTCGATCCAGAGGTGGAGATTCGCCCGGTGAAGGGGCAGATCGACGATTTGCTCGGGGAGATCCGAGATCGCGCCAAGCGCAGCGAACGTGTACTGGTGACGACGCTGACCAAGCGCATGGCCGAGGACCTGGCCGGCTACTACACAGAAGTCGGAGTGCGCTGCCGCTACATGCACTCTGAGATTGAGACGCTGGAGCGGGTAAAGCTGCTGGCGGCGCTGCGCAAGGGCGAGTACGACGCGCTGATCGGCATTAATCTGCTGCGCGAGGGGCTTGACCTGCCGGAGGTGTCGCTGGTGGCCATTCTGGATGCCGACAAGGAAGGATTTCTGCGCTCGGCGGGCTCGCTGATCCAGACGATGGGCCGCGCGGCAAGGCATCTGGAGGGCAAGGCAATCCTTTACGCGGACAGGATTACCGACTCCATGCGGCGGGCGATGGACGAGACCGATCGGCGGCGAACGGTGCAACGGGCCTACAACGAGGAGCACGGCATTACGCCGCAGTCGATCCTGAGCCAGGTGGACATGGGGTTGGCGCATATTTTGAAGGCCGAGTACGGTGACGTGGACGAGCAGGAGACCGCCGAGATGCCGGAGTTCGCATCGCAGGCCGAGTTGGACGCCTACATTGCCAAGCTGGAAACACAGATGCGCGAGGCGGCGAAGAAGTTCGAGTTCGAACTGGCCGCCAAGCTGCGCGACGCAATCAAGGAACTGCGCGAAAAGGAGTTTCTTTTCGGCTGAGGTCGCCTGACCTGCGCAGGGCAACCGGCCTCGGCTTTCCAATCTGCCCCAGGCAGGCAACCACACGCGACTCCCTCACATCGTAGTAGCTAGTTCGTATCCCATAGATAGACACAGCTCGATTGTGACTCGACGGTTTAGGGGACAATGGCGACAATTCTTTTGGTGGACGACGACCCGTTGCAGGCGTCGGTGCGCAAGTCCATTCTGGAGCGGAGATTCTCCGATGTGAGACGGGTCGGCGATGCCGCCGAGGCGCTGTGCCTGCTTGAACAGCCGCAGTTTGCCGGAGGTCTGGGCCTGGTGGTGTCAGGCAGCCACCACTCCGGCATCGCCGTTGAGGATTTTGTGGCGGAGCTGCACACGCGCATGCCCTGCCTGCCGGTGCTGGTGATTGGCGACGACGGCGACGATAGCGGCGATTTTGCCGGTGACAGCGTAAGTTTTATGCCGCGCCCAGTGATTGCCGAAAAGCTGCTGACCATCGCCTCGCAACTGATGGCGCAAGACCGCCGCAAGACCGCCTGAAACCAACTACATCCTGCCAAAAACACCTTCATATCCGCATCGCCCCTTAGTGTGAGATAAATCACACGCAAAAGGCCTATGATGGATGAGAATTGTCCTGATATGGACGCACTCTTCCCCTACGCCTGCGTGCGAGAATCATCCTGGAGTCATCATGGCAACATTTGGTAGCTTTGCGCTTCTTATAGCCCTGGCGTTGGCCGCCTACAACCTTTTGGCTGGTGCTGTGGCGTTGCGGCTGATTGCAACCGGGCAGCCTGCGCGCATTTCACCGGAGCGGCTGGCCGACACGGCGCGCCGCGCTGGAATTGCGGGATTCATTGCCATTACGGCCGCGGCCTTCGCGCTG
>CAYZVG010000367.1:0-3196 GCA_964481595.1 uncultured Occallatibacter sp.
AAGCAACGAAATGGCGGACGAGGATGGGTATGTCCGCAGTGCGCTCGCGCAAGGGCGGTGCAAAGATGGGAAAGACCTTGAGGCGGTAGTAGAGGTCGGCGCGGAATTGCTTTTCCGCGACCATGGCGGATAAATCGCGGTTAGTGGCGGCGATGAGGCGCATGTTGACGGGGATGGGCCGGATGCCGCCGAGCCGCTCAATCTCACGCTCCTGCAAGGCGCGCAATAGCTTGGGCTGCAGGTCGAGCGGGAGCTCGCCCACTTCATCGAGAAAGAGCGTACCCTCGTGCGCCAGCTCAACACGGCCGATTTTGCGCGCGATTGCGCCGGTGAATGCACCTTTCTCGTGCCCGAACAGTTCGCTCTCAAGCAGGCCGGCGGGGATGGCCGCGCAGTTGAGCTTGATGAAGGTCCGCTCGCTGCGCATGCTGAGGCGATGAATGGCGCGCGCCAGCAATTCCTTGCCGGTTCCCGATTCACCTTGAATAAGGACGGTGGCGTCAGTGGGCGCGACGGTCTCAATCTCCATGAGCACCTGGCGCAGGCCCTTGCTGTCGCCCACGATGTCCTCATATTGATTGGCTAGATTGATTTCGTCTTCGAGGTATTTCTTCTCCTGAGTAAGCTTGTCGCGCAGCTCGGCAATTTGCTTGTAGGCGAGCGCGTTGTTGACGGCCATGGCCACCTGGCCGGCCATCTGGCCAAGGATCTCGGCGTCGTGCTGCACGAAGGAGTTCTCTCTGCGGCTGGCGACCATGAGCGTGCCCAGAGTTCGCTCGCGATGAATGAGAGGAACCCAGAGGCCGGACTGCATACCCGCACCAGTGAGGTGCTGGATGGATTCCTGCGCAAAGGGCCAGCGGTCAATTTTGTTGATGATGAGCGGCTGGCGGGTGCGGAAGGCGCGGCCGGCCGGCGAAGCGTCAGGATCGAGCAACACATCGCGGGGAGCGGCGTCGTTGCCGGCGGCGGAAAGAAGCTGCACGCGCAGCTTGCCGGTAGCCTCGTCAAAGAGCGCCAGCGTAGCCAGGTCATGCGGAACCATCTGGCGAATGCTCGATGAGAATGCACCCAGCAGCTTGCTGATGTCGACACTGGAAAGCAGCAGGCTGCTCAGCTCGGCAATGACTGACTCCTGCGCCTGCTTGCTTTCGGTCATGTCGCGCGTGATTTTGGCATAGCCGGTTACGGCTCCGGTGGCGTCGCGCACAGCGGAGATGGTGGCATCGGCCCAGAAACGCGAGCCGTCCTTGCGCACGCGCCATCCCTCGTCTTCAACGCGGTCGCGCTGCGCGGCCAGGCGAAGCAGCTCCGCGGGACGGCCGCGGTCGATATCCTCCTGGGTAAAGAAGCGCGCGAAGTTCAAGCCGACTATTTCATCGGCGGTGTATTGCTTGATGCGCTCCGCGCCGGGGTTCCAGGTCTTGACCGTGCCCTGCAGGTCGAGCAGGTAGATGGCGTAATCGCGCACGCCTTCCACAATGGAACGGAGTTGCTGGTCGTTGCGCCGCAGAGCCTCTTGCGCGGCGCGCTGCTCAGAGACATCGCGGACAAAGCTGAGCACCACTGTGCCGGATTCAGTCTCAATCGGCTTGAGCATGATGTCGACCGGGAACTCGAGGCCGTCTTTGCGCAGGCCGAAGAGATTGAGAGCCGCGCCCATTTGGCGGGCCCTGGGATGAGCCGAGTAATTCTCGCGGTGGGCTGGGTGGCGGGCGCGAAAGCGTGCCGGAATCAGGTTCTCAATGGGCTGACCGAAGAGCTCGGCTTGAGTGTGACCAAAAAGCTCGGCGGCGCGCGGGTTAGCGCCACGGATAATGCCCTGGGCATCCGTGACAAAGATGGCGTCGGGAGAAACATCGAACAGGTTCTCCAGCGCGGATCGAGCGAGCTTGGCCCTATCTTGCCGAGGGACTTCCGCTGCGGCCTGATCCGGGGAATCAGATGGCTGCATTACGGTTACGACCTGAATGGAAAGTACCCCTTTTGCCCTGAGTTATGCAACCAGAATTCCGGCAGTGGGCGCATCAGGGGCTAACGTTCGGGTGGTATAGTTCTGCGTATCTTAAAAAACAGCGGCTGCGAAGGCCAATATCAATGGCGGGGATGCCAAAAACTTCGCCGCGCGCTGCCGCGAAGGGGAAGCCATGAAGCGTTTACCCGGAATTGTAATTTCCGCAGTCGTACTTGTGCTTGGGTCGCTGTTTCAACTGCTGATGGCCGGCTTGATGGCGATGAGCGGCTTAGTCACAAGAAGCCATCTCAACTCCGGCGGGAGCGCAGCCGCGAGCCCTGCAAGCACATTTCCCGAGTGGATGGCGATTTTTACCTTCGTGCTGAGCGGGATTTTCGTCTTGCTGGCGGCCTGGGGAATTACGACTGCGGTGGGACTCTTCAAGCTGTGGCGCTGGTCACGCTATTCAGTGCTGGTGATTGGCGGCTTGCTCGCGGTGATTTGCCTGCCAGCCGCGCTGATGAGTCTGGCTTTCATGTTTGTTCCAATGCCGGGGCTGCCCACCGTGGATGCGTCGCAGGCCGCAACGGTGCACACGCTCACTAAGATGATCTTCGGCGGCGTCGCCTTTGGCTACGGGCTCACCGGCGGCATTGGCGTCTGGTGGATGGTTTACTTCAGCCGCAAGAAGGTGCGCGAGAGCTTTGTGAGCGGAGCAAATCTCGCGCCGGAAGGGCCACGTCCGCTTTTGATTTCGATCATCGCGGTGCTCTTGCTCTTCGGCGCGGCAACCTGCGTTGTGCTGGCGTTTTTGCCCCTGCCCGCCGTCTTTTTCGGGTTCCTGGTGAATGGCTGGGGGAAGGCCGCGGCGTGTTTCACCTACGCCATCTTAACCGCGATTG
Source organism: uncultured Occallatibacter sp. (assembly GCA_964481595.1). GTDB lineage: Bacteria > Acidobacteriota > Terriglobia > Terriglobales > Acidobacteriaceae > Telmatobacter. The sequence continues at coordinate 2,857 of CAYZVG010000367.1, forward strand.
CGGGAACGGGCCTGTGGCGGCTGCAGGAGTGGGGACGGCGGCTGGCATTGGCCTTGCAGGCGCTCGGAGTGGTTCAAGAGATCGTCTGCTTAGCGCGGCCCGCGCAGTTGATGCAGTACATGCAGGAGATCAACCGTACGCTTCTTGCCGGGATGCCTCAACAGCAACTGCAAGCCCAGAGTGCGCCGTATAATCAATTCGCTTTTTACGGCGCGACCTTCGGCAGCGGGATACTGATGCTTCTGATCGTTGCCGGCATTCTGCACTATTACCGCGGAGCATTTCGCCCGCCGGCAACACCTCCGGAGTTGACGCACGCGCCGCTGGCGTAGAGCCCAGA
>CAYZVG010000368.1:0-533 GCA_964481595.1 uncultured Occallatibacter sp.
CCTGGAAGTCATTCCTGAAGAGAGCCAACCCGATGACGCCCTGGTGCAGGAAGCTTTTCAGCGCCGGCCTGAGCTGGAGCAAGCGGAGCTGACGCTGCGCAACGATGAGATCACCCTGAAAGGCGCACGCAATGCCCTGCTGCCGACATTCGATGTCTATGGATATTACGAAGGACAGGGCATTGCAGGCAGTGTGAACAAGGAACTGAACCCTGCCTACTGCGGCGGCAGTTGCCCAACCGGAAGCACAGGGTACGGCACGGCACTCGATAAGACATTCGATAATAGCGCCGCTGACAAGGGCATTGGGTTCAACATCACCATACCGATCCGCAACCGCTTTGCACAATCGGTACAGGAGCGGTCGCTGATGGAATATCGTCAGGCTGAGTTGCGGCTGGCGCAGTATTACACGCAGATACGCATGCAGGTGGTGAATGCAAAATTCGCGCTTGCCAACGATCGGGCTCAGGTGCAGGCCGACCTTGCCGCGCGAATTTTGCATTCACCACCTGCATCCGTATCTGCGTGTA
>CAYZVG010000368.1:543-3172 GCA_964481595.1 uncultured Occallatibacter sp.
ATTACAACCAGCAAAGCGTCGATGCCGAAGTGAAGAAGCTTCATCTGGGCGCATCCACCACGGCAAACGTGCTGCTGCAGGAGCGCAATCTTGCAGTCGCCGAAGACAATTTGATTGCCGCGAATGCCGCCTATGCAAAAGACCGCGCCGGGCTCTACCAGGTTCTGGCCACTACCTTGCAGCACTACGGTATCAACCTGCCTGAAGCAGCATCAGGGACCATATCGAGCACGCCCGTTGTTCCAGGTGTGAAGCAGGCGCCTCCGAGCAAAGAGCCAACGACGGTAGCTCCGGTGGTTCCCGCGGAGACCGTTCCAGTGCAGCCGACGTCAAACCAGTAAGCTCTTACCGCATCGAACAGAAATGCCCGGCTCCTCGCCGGGCATTTCTGTTTGTACTTCGCAATCAATAGCTGGTGCGGATGCGCCTATCTCTCCGCTACTTGGTCAAGCAGATCGAAGAACTCGGGAAAGCTGATGGCCGCGGACTCCGCGCCATGAATCAGTGTGTCTCCCTCGGCGCGCAGGGCGGCGACGCTGAAGGCCATGGCGATGCGATGATCGCTGGCGGAGTCGATAGTTGCGCCGTGGAGCGATTGGCCGCCGGGCACGTCGAGGCCGTCTTCGAATTCGGCGACTTCTGCGCCCATGGCGCGGAGGTTTTTGGCGACGAGCGCGATGCGGTCGGATTCTTTGACGCGCAGTTCGCGGGCGTCGCGAATGCGGATGCCGCCGCTGGTGTAAGGCGCAATGGCCGCGAGCACCGGCAACTCATCGATGAGCTGGGCGGCGACCGCGCCGCTGATCTCTGCCGATCCCAGTCCCTGCTCCGGCGCTGAAATGCGCACGGTGCCGACAAGCTCGGCGTGCTTTTCCTCGACATGAAGGACGGTGATCTTTGCTCCAAGAGCGGTGAGCACGTCGAGCAAGGCGGCGCGGGTTGGATTGAGGCCAAGCGAATCGAGGATGAGGTTGGAGCCGGGAAAGAGCGCTGCGGCACACAGGAAAAATGCAGCGGAAGACAGATCGCCGGGAACGGCAGCCTCGATGGCGTGGAGCGATTGCGGACCCGAGATGGAGACGGAGCCACTGTCGCGCGTGATCGTTGCGCCGAAGGCGCGCAGGGCAAGCTCGCTGTGATCGCGGGTGCGCACGGATTCGCGGACGGTTGTGGTTCCCTTGGTCTGCAGGCCGGCGAGCAGAATGCAGGTCTTCACCTGCGCGCTGGGAACCGGAGTGGTGTAGTCGATGGCCGTCAGTTCCCCGCCTTCGATGGTGAGCGGCGCGTGGCCATCAGTAAGCGCGAGGCTTGCTCCCATCCGCTCCAGCGGCTCGCGAATGCGCTGCATGGGCCGGCGCGAAAGAGATGCGTCGCCGATAAGCGTAAAGCTGCCGCGCTGCGGCGCAAGCAGGCCGGAGATCATGCGCATGGTTGAGCCGGAGTTTCCGCAATCGAGCGGATGCGCGGCCGGCGTCACGGAGCCGGCAACGCCGGTGACTTCGATTGCGTCCTGGCCGATCTTGTTGACCGTTGCTCCCAGCGCCTTCATGCAGGCGAGGGTCGAGGCACAGTCAGCGCCAGTGGAGAAGTTGGTGAAGCGCGATGTGCCCTGCGCAAATGCGCCCAGCATTGCGTAGCGGTGACTGATGGACTTGTCGCCAGGCAGGCGCAGGCTTCCATAAATATTGCGCGCGGGCTTGATGATGCGTTCCTGTGTGGTGGTGTGCAATGGTGCTCCCGAATGCGAATTGCGGCTCTTGAATGAGTGTAACGAATTGGGACGCGCGGGAGGTTTGCAGGCGGGTGGCGCACCAAATTGTTTTGAAAACTTGCCCCCAACCAAATGCTGAGGGTGCCCCATCCTTCCTGCATTCTTTGCAGGAAGGGTGGGAATTGATGAACTTCGCTGCCTGGCCTTCGGTCTAGAATACGTCTGTCATGCCAACGGTCTTGGGTAGGTGGCCCAGACATCGACTTCGTCTCGATTAATTGTGAACCAAAATTGTAGACTGTGCCCCATTCATCGCGGCTCCATCGCGATGAGTGGGCCCCGAAGTCTCCGGTCCCCTCTGGCTCAGTTTCAACCGCTCCCCTACATCTGTCGCATGAAGTGGAGAGCTTCTTCTTTCTGGAACGCCTCAGGTCGTGCGGAATGGTTCCGTGCCAGTCCGTCTGCAATTTGACCTCAAGCCACACGCCCGCTCATCGCGATAAGACTGCGATGAACGGGGCACAGCTTCTCATAGCTCACGGGGATTCTTCGGGGATAACCGGGCCACCTGCCGCGGGCATCAAGAGCGTGCCGCGAGGAGCGAAACAAATAGCTTTGACATAGCACTCCCACCTAACGAACATACATCGGTCTAGCGGACTTTGAGGACGATGATGGTTTCGTCGTCGAAGCGGTCTTTTGCGCCCTGGAAGCGGGCTACGTCCTCAAGGATAGCGTCGGCGATGGCCAGGGACGGCTCATCGCGATGGGCGCAGATCATGTCGGAGAGGCGGTCTTGGCCGTACATCTCCTCTTTTTCGTTTTCTGCGTCGAGAATGCCGTCGGAGACGAAGACGATGGCGTCTCCGGGCTGTGCGGCCACGTTGAACTCCTCGTAGGTTACGTTGGGGAAGAGGC
>CAYZVG010000369.1:0-1973 GCA_964481595.1 uncultured Occallatibacter sp.
GGGATTAAGAGCGGATGTGGGAGAAGTCGCAAATGCCATCGAACAAATCCTTGCGCGCCCCGGCTGGAACATCGATCGGTTCAAATTGCGAATTTCAGGCAACGGCTCTCTCTCGACGGAAAAGCGATTTCTCCGCCTGAAATGACTGCCGACCAATTACCTGATTGCCGCTTGTCTGTCTCTGAAGATTACCTCGAGACGCGAACAGTGTGACCGTTCCGTGGACGCTGTTTAACTTTCCTGAACGGTCCCGATAGTAGCACATTTAGCGGTCATTGCAATCACTCTTTAACAGAAGTTTTCGAGCCCCTGAGTGAGTTGCACCATTGCTGGTGAAAGATGCAACTTATGTTACCAGAGTTACGGATGTGCGTTAATGCGCGCGCGTAACAAAACCATTTTCCGGTTACTTTTTTTCTGGATTAAATCACAATGCAAGAAAACTTTCGTTGCGACAGAGGCCGGCGAAGCCGATTTCGAGTGTGAACAGGCCCTGGTACAAAAGCGATGGCGGGATGGCGGATGGATGGATGTTTCGGTTCGATGAAAATTCATGGTGCAGCGAGGTGCGGGTGCGTTGTTCCAACGTGAATGCGATCTGTGGCGCGGGGCGTCGCAGACCGAACCGACGGAACGGCGAGCGGGCGGGGCGAGGAGACAGGGCGCCCTGGAAAGCAGACCGGCTGGAGCCGGTGACCGGGCAAAGAAATGCGAAACTGGATTCCTGCGACAGGTTCAGATATACTCGAAAGTGCTCGAATAGCGAGAATTCTCTAGAGGAAACAGGAGCGCACTCCAATGCCCAAGCGCACATTTCAACCCAACCGCCGCTCGCGTGTGAAGACACACGGATTCAGGGCGCGCATGAAGACCAAGTCAGGCGCAGCCGTGCTGAGCCGCCGCCGCGCCATTGGCCGCAAGCGCGTAGCCGTAAGCGCCGGATACCGCGACTAATCAGTTCCCCACCGCTTCTCCCGCCTTTCTTGTTTGGCCCGGAATGAGCTGCCTTGAATGCGAATGAAAGCGCAGCCTTTCCGGATTGAACTCACGGCGCGAATGCCATGAATTCACCCCGACAGCCAGACCCCAGCAAGCCGATTGCGCGCCAGTCGATGACTGGCCTGCGTTTACGCAAGCACGCCGATTATCAGCGCGCTTACGCGGGCGCGCGCAAACGGCAATCGTCGTCGATGAGCTGGTTTCTGGCATCGCAGGCAGACAGCCTGACGGCCACCGGGCCGCGCGTGGGGCTGACGGCCGGCAAGGTGCTGGGCAAAGCGCACGAACGCAATCGCATCAAGCGCCGCATGCGCGAGGCGCTGCGCCGCCATGTGGACCTGCTGACGCCGGGGTTCGACCTGATCCTGCATCCGCGCCGCCAGGTGCTTGCACTGGAATTTACGAAACTGGAAGCCGAGGTTGTGCGTATTCTTGAACAGGCAAAATTGGAGGCGGCACGGGGCACGCAGATTTCCCGACCGCAGGCCGCAAAGCCCGCACAATGACGCGCATTCTGCTCGCGCTACTTGCTTTTTATCGCCGCTGGCTGTCGCCGGCCCTGCATACGCTGGGCACGGGAGGCTGCAAATACCTGCCCACCTGCTCGGAGTACGCCATGATCGCGATCCAGACGCATGGGCCACTGCGTGGCTCGGGGCTGGCGCTGTGGCGGCTGCTGCGCTGCCATCCGTTCACCCCCGGCGGGCTCGATCCGGTTCCTACGGCAACCGGCAAGCGCCACGCGGATCGCTGTGGAGAGCTGGATTCTTCTTCGACAAATAACGCGCAACCCTCTCCCCTTCACCACGAACCGTTACCATAGAAAGAGCGGTGGCTTTTGGGCCGCCGGTTCGATCTGACAGGACGTATCCTTTGCCCGAAATTCAGAATCCCAATCTCCAGGCGCAGGGCTCCGGCGGCAGCGGCGGCGGCGGCGATATGCGCTCGACAATTACGTTCACCATGCTGGCTTT
>CAYZVG010000369.1:1983-3142 GCA_964481595.1 uncultured Occallatibacter sp.
CCCAATGCGCAACAGGCCCCGCAACAGCAGCAGGCGCAGCAGCAGCAAGCGCAGCAACAGCAGACGGCGGCCACGCAGCAGGCAACGGCCCCGACGGCGGCTATCGCGCAGGCTCAGCAAGCATCGGCAACACCGGTAATCGCCGCGCAGGTTGAGAGCGACATCACGGTGGAGAACGACCTGTTCAAGATCGTCTTTACCAATCGCGGCGCGCAGGTGAAGCACTGGATACTGAAGCAGTACAACGACACCGCGGGCAAGCCGCTCGATCTGGTGCAGCCGCAGACGTCGGAAAAATTCGGCTATCCGCTGGCGCTCTACACTTACGAGCCGCAGTTGACTTCGCAGTTGAACAACGCGCTCTATCAGGTGACGGTAGAGGGAGCGCAGCCATCGGCCACGGGTCTGGTGGTGGCGCCGGCCGCAATCACCTATCACTACGCGGCCAACGGACTTGACGTGGAGAAGACCTTCCGCTTCGATTCCACCTACGTGGTGGGCATTGAGGCACAGGTCAAGCGGAATGGCGCGCCGGTGCGGTCGCTGGTGGAGTGGCCTTCGGCGCTGGGCGACATGGAAGAGTTCCTGCCGTCTTCGTCCACGCGGTCGACGATTAAGACCTCGGCAACCAGCTACTTCGCCTGGGCGCTGAACGGGAAGACCGATTCGACGATCGCCAAGAAGGTGAGCGGCAACGCCACGACCGATGCGCCGTACAGCTACGCGGCCGTGATGGATCTCTACTTTGCCGCGGCGTTTCTGCCGGACGATCCGGCGGGCACGACGGTGGTGACACTGCATAACGCCATCAACGTACCCAAGAATCTGAGCGATCCGAACAGCGAAAAGATTCCTGCGGACGTTGTGGGCGTTGCGGTTGGCGACCAGAGTGGCGACACGCATCTGCGCCTGTTTGCCGGCCCCAAGGCAACCGACATTCTCAAGTCGGTACACGCCATCGGCGCAGACGGCAAGGCGGACGGGCAGTCGCTCGAGCCGCTGATTCAGTTTGGATTCTGGACATTTATCGCCAAGCCGCTTTACATTGTGCTGCGCTTCCTGGTGATGCATGGAATCGGCAACTGGGGATGGGCCATCATCCTGTTCACGGTGGCCTTAACCGTGCTGCTGCTGCCCACGCGCTTCATGATGATGAAGT
>CAYZVG010000370.1:0-3141 GCA_964481595.1 uncultured Occallatibacter sp.
ACCACCACCAGCAGCAGCAGGTACACCGGCCAGATGCGCAGCGCGCGGCGGGCATGAAAGTTGTGAAAGAAATGCGGCTGGTCGCGCGTGGTGAGCAGGATGGAAGTGATGAGGAATCCGGAGAGAACGAAGAAGAGAATGACGCCGGCCCAGCCCCAGAGCGAGGCTCCATAGATCCACGTGCCTTCGAGGCGGGGATGGCAATGGTAGACGACCACCCAGAGGATCGCGAGGCCTCGCAGGCCGTCGAGCTCAGGCAGATATTTAGGCAGCCAAGTTGGGCGTTGGATAGGCACGCGGAGTTATCTCTGCAATGTTATCGTGCGAGGGCTGTTGCCAGCACATGCACCAGCAGGTCAGGGCCGAAAGGGTCTTTTTCTCAAGGAAAAAGACCCTTGGCTGCGTACTTTCTCAACAGAGCGGCAGTGAAGATGCCAGCCAGCCTTCAGCGCTCATCCTGCGGCGAGCTGGCGCGCTCTTTCCGTGGCACGCATCACTGCCTTGATGAGGGTGACGCGCAGGCCGCCCTCTTCCAGTTCCAGAATGCCGTCGATGGTGCAGCCGGCGGGGGTGGTTACAGCGTCTTTGAGCAGCGCCGGATGATAGCCGGTCTCAAGCACCATCTTGGCCGCGCCAAAGGCGGTTTGAGCAGCCAGTTGCGTGGCCGTGTCGCGCGGCAGACCCACCTTGACGCCAGCCTCGGCCAGCGCCTCGATGATGATGTAGATATATGCTGGGCCGGAGCCCGAGAGGCCTGTCACGGCATCCATGTGCTTCTCGTCCACAACCACGGTGCGGCCCACGGTCTCAAAGATCCGCTGCGCCAGCTCCATCTTCTTGTCGGTGACGAAGCGCCCGCGGCAGAGCGCCGCAGCGCCCGCGCCGAGCGCCGACGGCGTGTTGGGCATGGCGCGGATGACCGCTATGTCGAGTCCCGCGGCCTCTTCAATGGCGCTGGTTTTTACTGAGGCCGCAAAGGAGATGATCGTCTTGTTGGCCGTGAGCGCCGGCTTGATCTCCTCCATCAATGCGGGAACCTGGAACGGCTTTACGCCGATCAGGATCAGGTCGGCCTGGCTGACCGCCTTGCGGTTGTCGGTGCTCACATCCACGCCCCACTGGGTGCTGAGCGCAACGGCTTTTTCGGGGTGGTTTACCGTGGCATGAATCTTGTCGATAGCAAACAGGTTCTCCTTCAAAAATGCCTGAAGCAGAATGCCGCCCATCTTGCCGGAACCGAGCACAGCCACGCGCACATTCGGTAACTGCGCGGGTACTTCGGTGGCCTCAACGGCGATCTCCGCCATACTCTGTTTCTCCTTGTCCTGTTCAAAACTTGCGGGCGGGCCGGTTTAGGCAGCCCCACATATTCCAGTCCCACCTATTCAGGATAAGCGCCCGCGCCGGGGTGTGCGCGCTGCGTATTAGAAAGACGTGCCAAAAGAAAAGAGCCCGCCAGGCTAGCCGGCGGGCTCTCGTTCTTTAGAGTGTTAGTTGCCTGCGGCGGGAGGAGCCTTCCAGAGTCCGGCCATGTTCAAGTAGCTGTTGATCGCGGAGTCAACCAGCGGGCCGCGGCCTTTTGCCGGCCACTCGGTTTCCCACAGCAGGAATGCGCCGGAGAGTGTGATCGACCGCTGGCCGTTGTAGGTAGCCGAGATGGCTGTCAGCGTCCAGTCGTTGTATTCCAGCACATACAGCGGAGCGTCCGCATTGGCGGCGATCAGAGTGCGCAGATCGGAGACATGCTGGCCCATGTGTACCAGCGTTCTGATCTGGGCGTAGCCCTCAATGCGGGCCGGGTTGATGGATACCGTGAAGAGGAGGCCATCCGGCGTGGTGATCGACGAAGGCGCGTTGTCGTCCGCTTCGTTGGCGATGCCCCACACCAGATTTACGCCGGTGATCTCAGGCTTCTCAGCGCCGCGCGCTCCGAAAAGCTCGATATCCTGTTGCACTTTTTTGCCGTTGGCATTGCCGCCCACCAGCAGGAAGCTCCTGCGTGCGGCGTCGACCGGATCTTCGATGTGATCGCGATTCTGGCCGCCCATGGGAGGCTCGTTCTTGGTGGTTTCGTCGGTCTTGTCGTAGTTGATCTCGTTCGGCGCAAGATCCGATACGGATTGCAGCACCAGGCGCGCCGGATAGGCATTCATGTTGCCGAAGCCGCCGAAACTGGCGATCTTTCCCGTGCCGTCATGCACGATTGCGGTGGACGCGACGCCATCGAGGCGGCCCACAAAGGTGGCCGTCACGGTGGCGTGCAAGCAGCCCAGGCACATTCCCTCGAAGCTGTTACGATCCTGCAGCATCTGGGCCGAAGGGATATGTTCGGTCGACATGGTGCTGTCGAACTTTTCAAAGTCCTTGTCCCGCTGCAGCGTTACCGGCGTACGCGTAACCGCCTTGTAGGGGCCGTCGTAATTATGGGCAGGCGATACCTCGACCATTGCTGCCGGTCCCGCGTGCGCTTTGGTTCCCATGGGGTAGGCGAGCCAGATTGCATCCACTGGGAGGCCGCAAGGTTTTGAATCCTTGATGATGAAGTTATCTAAGCCGCCGACGGCAATGCCCTTGACACGGACGATCTTGCCGTCGAACGAGGTGGGGTTTTGCATAATTGCGCAAACGGTGGTGTCAACCACTTGGGCCTTCAAACCACAAACGCTGGCGCAGGCAAACAAAGCCAGAATAATGATCCGCTTCATTGAACTTCTCTCCCGTCGGCGCATGTTTTGCACCGAAAATCAAATTTAGCTGACGTCCAGACGGCAAAAGCCGGGAACCCGCAAGAATACCATGCTGAGGCGCTACTTTGCTGATGCGCGGCTCACTAATTAGCCGCGGTTTTCTGGCTGGCGATCCAGGCATCTATACGCGCTTCAAGCACATCTAAGGGCAGCGGACCGGAGTCCAGAACCTGATCGTGAAAGGCGCGGATATCGAACTTTGTGCCCAGAGCCGTCCGCGCGCGGTCGCGCAGTTCGAGAATCTTCAACTGGCCGATCTTGTAGGCCAGCGCCTGGCTGGGCCACGCGATGTAGCGATCGACCTCGGTCTGGATGGTGGTTTCGTCGATGTTCGAGTGATCGTGGAAGTACTGGACCATCTGCTCGCGGGTCCAGTGCTGGGAGTGGACGCCGG
>CAYZVG010000371.1:0-3140 GCA_964481595.1 uncultured Occallatibacter sp.
CGGAACGTGTAAACGTAGCCCACGCGCGCATGGTCCACCAATAACGGCGCGCATTGCAGGCTTACGTCCACCAGCTCGCCCGCCTTGTTCGCGCGCACCGTCTCCACCAGCACCCGCCCCTGCTCGTCGACGGCCTTTTCAAGCGTTGCGTGTTCGTTCAGCCGCGTCTCCGGCACGATGAGTTGGCGCAGGCTTCCGCCGCTCGCCTCCTCTGCCGTGTAGCCGAACATCTGCGTAAATGCGGGATTGGTATAAAGAACGTGATTGCCGTGCTCAATGGCCACCGCTTCGGGAATGCTGGCCAGTACATCTTCCATCAGCCGCGACTTGGGAGCGCGTTCGCGCCCGCCGGGATGCGCAACAATCACAGCCTTGCGCAGTTCCTGGTCAAGAATGCTGTAGGTGCCTTCCACTGGCAGCAGCTTTCCGTTCTTTGCCGGCATTGTGGCGTGGAATGGGCTGCCTTTTTGCGTTCCCGTCAGCAGCGTTTGCGGCTCCGCTGTCCCTGGAAACAGACCCCACAGCACTTCTTCTACCGGGCGCTGAATCCACTCGCCCTCGGTGACGCCCAGCATCTGCCGCGCCTCTGAGTTGGCATAAACAATCTTGCCGGCCCTTTCAAGAAAAACCAGCACCGGAAGCGCGTCGAGAATTTCCCTCTGCTTGTTCGTGTCTGCATCATCGGGAAGAGTCAAGACCGTCGCCTCCGAAAGAACCGCTGCCCCCGCGCGCGATCTCTTCGTTTCCGGTTCTGACGACCTGTTCGAAGCTCTCGCCGCCATATCTTAAAATCGTAGGCCGCGCCGGGCTCTGCAACCATCCCCTAAACCGGGTAAGAGGGTGTCACCAAAGTCCTCATTTTTGACCCGCTTATGCACAAAAGTGCATCATGATTTGGCCCGTGTTTGTCTACTTCGGAAGTGCGCGCAGTTGTGCTGTAAGCAGCCCTCAACGCGCCTGTCAATTGCCGCTCGGTTTGCCCGCTCGCCCCTTCGGCAGGGGCGAACCGTTTCTACGGAAGCTCCACCAGTTCCATCTGCCCATCGCGGCGGCGATGCAGCACAAATGTATCCCCAGCAGCGGTGCGGAAGATCAGCAGATCCCGGTCGCGAAACTCCGCTTCTTTCACCGCTTCTTCAATCGTCAACGGCCTTAGCGCGATGGCCTCGCCGTTCTTCAAGATGTGCGGCTCCACGATTGTAGGCTTCGCCGGAAAGGAGTGAACCGGGATTGTCGCGCGCGGCTTGCCTGAATTGCCTATACCGTTTCCGTCTGAGCCGTCCCCTATCAGCGGTGCAATGCGCGCCTTGGGCCGCGCTACAGGCGGGGCAGTCATCATCTTCTCTTCCTTGGGCAGCCGCTTGTTCTCCATCCGCCGGTCTCTAAACCGCCTCGCCTGGTTCTCCGCGTGCTCAATCGCCTCTTTCAGGGCAGCGTCCAGTGTGTTTGCCGTGCCGGTCGCCGCTATCTTCTGCGCGCGCCCCTGCACGGTCAACTCCACAATCTGCATGTGCCGTTGCGCGCTAAAGGTGACGCTGGCATGGGCGGTCTTGCCCAGAATCTGTCCGATCCGCTCCAATGCTTCTTCTGCACGCGTACGCAGCGCCTTTGTGATTCTCACTTGTCTCGCGGTGAACTCCACTTCCATGCTCAGCCTCCGCTCCTGGTGCCCTCTGTGGGAACCCCGGGCCAACCGATCGCCCGTAAATCCCGGTTAGAGGAGCACAGTATATGACAATTGCCTCGCCTCGACACATTCCGCGAAAGCGTCTATGGCGAAAGGCCGGAAAGAATGCGTTCGCATCCATCCAAAACGCCTAGTTGAGTCCTTAATTGGCACGAACGCAAGAAAGCCGCCCGAATCAATCGGACGGCTTTTTCGAAGTTGATTTGCTTCGCTGACTTGCTGACTCGCTGACGAGATGACTTGCTGGCCTCTCAGATCTCCCAGCGCAGCAGCACTGCGCCAACTGAGAATCCGGCGCCCACTGCCGCCAGCAGAACCAGGTCGCCCTTTTTCAGCTTGCCCTGTTCCACGGCCGTCTCCATGGCCAGGGGAATCGTCCCAGCCGATGTGTTGCCGTATTTCTCGATGTTGATAATCACCCGTTCCGGGTCCATCCCCAGCCGGTCCGCCGTCGCCGTAATAATCCGCTTATTAGCCTGGTGCGGAATAAAGCAGCCCAGGTCAGCGCCGGTCACGCCGTTGCGCTCCAGCAGTTTGGTCGTGGACTCGGCCATCTTGCGCACCGCGAACTTGTATACCGCCGGACCGTCCTGGTAAATGTAGTGCCACTTCTTGTCAACGGTCTCGTGGGATGAGGGGTTCAGGCTTCCGCCACCCTTCAGGTTCAGGCTCACGCCGCCCGCCCCGTCAATCTCGTTCTCGCTGTCGATGAACCCGATCTCGCCTTCTTCTGCCGGCTCCAGCAGCACCGCTCCGCCGCCGTCGCCAAACAGCACGCAGGTGGTGCGGTCGGTGTAGTCGGTCATGCGCGTATTGGCGTCCGCGCCGCACACCAGAACCTTCTTGTACGCGCCGCTCTCCACCATCCTTATACCTGCCTGCAGCGCATACACAAATCCCGAGCAGCCGCCGGAAACGTCGAAGCCCCATGCGCCCTTCGCGCCAATCTTGTTCTGCACCAGGCAGGCCGTTGCTGGGAATATCATGTCCGGCGTCACGGTGCCGATAATGATTACCTCAACTTCGCTGGCCTCAATGCCGCGCGCCGCCAGGCACTTCTTGGCCGCTTCGGTGCAAATGTCGCTCACGCCCAGCCCCGCGGCCAGCTTATGGCGCGTCTTGATGCCAGTGCGCTCCATAATCCACTGGTCGTTGGTGTCCACCATCTTTTCAAGGTCTTGATTGGTAATTATTTCGGGAGGGACGTAGGTGCCAAGCGCGGTGATCTTTGCGCGGCGGCCCACCACGGGGCGAACAGTCAAACTCAATGTATTTCTCCTAGCGGAACCCGCGGTCACCGGACAGATCGAGGATTCATCTGAAGGGGTTCATCTCAAGGGGTTCACCCCTGATCCCTGTTCTCCGATCCCTGATCCCTGTTTCCTTGATCCCTCGCATAAAAAGTACCGGGTGACCTACTGCACACGTACTAGCCCGTTACCGTTGCTTCCTT
>CAYZVG010000372.1:0-3140 GCA_964481595.1 uncultured Occallatibacter sp.
CCTGACCGGCTGCTTCAGCTACATGACCCAGGAGCAGCTCTGCAACTGGATTCTCGTTGCCGGATGCTACGTGGCCAAGACGCGCGATGTGGAGTGGCTCAAGCGCAACCAGAGCGTGGTTGAAGCCTGCCTGGCCAGCATGATCAACCGCAGCGGCGACGTGGGCTTTGCGCAGTACGACAGCACACGCTGCGCGGGCGGCCAGGAGATTACCACCTACGACTCGCTCGATCACTCGCTGGCGCAGACCCGCAACAACGTGTATATCGCCGTAAAGAGCTGGGCCAGCTACAGGGCATTGGCTCTGCTGTTCCGCGAACTGGGCGCGGCTGCGGACCAGAAGAAATCGGAAGACCTGGCCGTAAAGGTGGCAGGCGTGGTCAGCGATCAGGCTGTCGACGGGGTTCTGCCCGCAATCTTCGAGAAAGGCAATCCCGGCTATCATTCGCGGATCTTGCCGGCGGTCGAAGGCTGCGCGTATCCGCTCTACTTTGTCAAAACCGGCTTTGCCGGCATCACGCTGGACAAGGTCTTCGGCACGGCAGCGGAGCAGCGCATGTTCGACGTGCTGAAGCAGCACACGAAGAAGCTGTTGCTCGATCCTGAGCGGCGCAATCTGTTTGCCGATGGCGGCATCAAGCTGTCGTCCACCAGCAACAACTCATGGATGAGCAAGATCTCCATCTTCATGCACGTTACGCGGAAGGTCTTCCATCTGGACGAGGATGCTCAGGTTGCAAAGGTCTTCACCGATGCCGATGCCGCGCACGTGAAGTGGCAGACCGAGGGCAGCTCCTACTGGGCCTGCTGCGACCAGATCGTGTCAGGAGAAGGCAAAGCGAGCCGCTACTATCCGCGCATCATCACCTCGGCACTGTGGATGGACTGAGCGCTGCACCCTCTGGCCAGTTCAAAGTGAATAATAAAAATCGCAAAAGCACAACGGGGAGCATCCCTCCCTGTTGTGCTTTTCGGCTTTGTGAACGCAGATTTATCTTTGCCGTATCTTGCGTAGATTTTCGACCGCGCGATCGAGCGTCTCCGGCTGCTTGCAGAAGGCAAAGCGAATCTGTTGCGACCCGCCACCAGTGCGCTGATAAAAGCTCGATCCCGGCACAGTCGCCACGCCGATATCCTGCACAAGATGGCGCGCAAACTCCTTGTCATCGCTGAATCCGAATCCTGAAATCTCCGTCATGATGTAGTATGCGCCGCGCGGCGTGAACGTCTTGAATCCCGCATCGCGCAGAGAGCCGAGCAGCATATCGCGCCGGCGCAGATAGCCTTCGGCAAGATGCGCATAGTAGTCTCTGGGCATTGCCAGAGCCGCCGCTCCCGCGGCCTGCAGTGGCGCTGCGGCTCCAACGGTCAGAAAATCGTGTACCTTTCTTATGGCAACCGTCAGCTCCGGCGGCGCAATCGCCCATCCAACGCGCCATCCCGTCACGCTGTAAGTTTTTGAGAGACTGTTGATGGTCACCGTGCGCTCCCTCATGCCGTCGATTGCGGCAATGGAGATGTGCTCCGCTCCGTCGTACAGAATGTGCTCGTAGATTTCGTCGGTAATCGCCACCGCATCGAACTCGACACACAGATCGCGGATCAGCTCGAGCTCGCCGCGCGTAAACACCTTTCCCGTTGGATTGTGCGGCGTGTTCACGATGATGGCGCGCGTTTTGGCGCTGAATGCGGCGCGCAGCTCGGCCGCATCGAACGTCCAATCGCCCCCTTCGTCCGCGGGCGAAGAAAGCGTGACATAGCGCGGCTGCGCGCCAGAGAGAATTGCATCGGGCCCGTAGTTCTCATAGAACGGCTCGAAGACAATCACCTCTTCGCCGGGGTCCGCAATCGCCAGCAGAGTCGCGATCATGGCTTCGGTCGATCCGCAGCAGACCGTAATCTCGCGTTCGGGATCAACCTCCAGGCCCTGCCACTCAGCGAACTTGCGCGCAATGGCGCGGCGAAAGTTCTGTGCGCCCCACGTAATCGCATATTGATTGATGTCCGCCGCAACGGCTTCTTGCGCGGCCTTCTTAATTGCTTCCGGAGCGGGAAAATCGGGAAAGCCCTGCGCCAGATTCACTGCGTTGTGTTGGATTGCCTGCCGTGTCATGTCCCGGATGACGGACTCAGTGAATTGACTGGCCTTCTTGCTGACTCGTGTCATAAATATCGTCTCTCGCATGTCGCGGCCAAACTTTGCTAAGGCCGCGAAGGTATTTCGTACCGGTTTAAGTGCTAGTGTACCGTGCACTTCGGGATCAGATTTGGCAGCTCGATTCCCACCAGTTCCAGGCAGAATTGGATTGCCGTGTACTCCCGGTGACCGCTGTCACTTTACCTGGGATTCGACCGGCGATAGACTTGACCAATGGATATCGATATAACTTTATCGAATTCGCCTTTCGAAAAACCCAGGCCGCCACTGTCGATTCCGCAGGCGAGTCTGAAGCGGCTGCCTCAATACCATCATTATCTTGTGGACTGCGCGGCCAAAGGGATTCTGCAGGTTTCGTGCAGTTTGATTGGCCGCGATTTGGGCTGTGTCCCGGTTCAGGTTCGTAAGGATATCCAATACACAGGCATTGTAGGCAAGCCAAAGACCGGCTATTCGGTCCTCGAACTCATCCAGGCTATTGAGACATTTCTGGGCTGGAATAACGTGAACGAGGCTTTTCTGGTGGGCGCCGGGAACCTGGGCAAAGCATTGCTGGGCCACGAGCGATTCTCAAAGTTCGGCCTGCGCATTGTGGCCGCTTTCGACACCGATCCAGACAAGGTTGGCCAATGGATCTATGAGAAGGCGGTGCTTCCACTGGAAGACATGGCCGGACTCGCCCAGCGCATGAGCATCCATCTGGGCATTCTCACTGCGCCGGCTGAAGCAGCACAGGCCGTGGCAGACGAAATGGTGAAGGCCGGGATTCTGGCGATCTGGAACTTCGCTCCCGTAAAGCTGAATGTTCCTCAGCATATCTTTGTGCACAATGAGGATCTTTATTCTTCACTGGCTTCGCTTTCGTGGAAGCTGGCTCAGCGTTTCCATATTCCACTCCAACAAGATGGGAGCTCGCACTAATGGCCACTGCGCACGCCGCGGTCGATCGCGCGGGGAAGTTCAGAAAAGTTTGCAGCATTCT
>CAYZVG010000373.1:0-3138 GCA_964481595.1 uncultured Occallatibacter sp.
AGATTACCAAGGCAATCTCCGAGGAGTTCTTCGCGATTGTGAACGGCCTGAAGCCAGACCGCTTCGGCTGGCTGACCCCGGTCAACGTAACCGCCGAAGAGGCGGTTACGGCGTAGAGGATGGTGTGAGGTTGGCGCAGAGAATGCAACAAACTGTAATAAACGCTGTTTAGAATGGCGTTTATGCAGACCATGCGCCGTTTTCTCTTCACCTTTCTTGCTCCGGTTGTTGTCCTGGCCGCCGCAGTTTTCGCGCCCTTGGCCGCTCAGGCCCAGGCTTTTGTTGGCCGGCCCAAGCTCATCGTCATTGTGGTCATCGATCAGTTTCGCGGCGACTATCTGAACCGCGACGAGGCCAAGTTCAAAGGCCGCGGATTCAACCTGTTTATGAAGCAGGGCGCGTGGTTTACCGATTGCTACTACGACTACGCGAATCTGAAGACAGCGCCCGGCCACGCGACCATCGGCACCGGCGCATATACCGACGGTCACGGGATCGACTCCAACGAATGGTGGGACCCTGCGCGCTCCTATGATCAGCAGGTGACCTCGGTCGAAGATGAGCGGTACCGGCTGGTGGATCTTCCCCACGACTCCATTCCCGCAAACCAGCCAGGTGCGCCGGACTGGGCGGCCAAATGGGTGGTCGGCGCTTCGCCGTTTAATCTGCGCGCCACCACGATTGGGGATGAGCTACGGCTTGCGACCAATGGCAAGTCGCGCGTGTATGGAATCTCGCTCAAGGACCGCGCGGCGATTTTGCCTGCCGGTCAGTCAGCGAATGCCGCTTATTGGATCGACAACACGAGCGGACATTTCACCACGTCCACTTACTACATGGACCATCTGCCGGAGTGGGCGACGAAGTTCAACGCGGGCGGACGGCCGGAGCAGGCGGCGCACGAGGCGAGCGTGGACGGGACCACGCAGTTCTTTGACCTGGTGGGCAGAACGCCGGCCGCCAACAGCTACGAGCTGGACTTTGCCAAGGCGTTGATCGAAGGAGAAAAACTTGGGCAGAATGGCGTTACCGATCTGCTGGTGGTTTCGCTTTCGCCCAACGACATACAAGGGCACCAGTTCGGCCCCGACTCGGATTCAGAAGAGCAGATGATCCTCTCGCTCGATCGCGACCTGGACAGCTTTAACAACTGGCTCGACCAGAAGATTGGCTTGGGCAATGTGTGGCTGGCGCTGACGGCCGATCATGGCATTCCGCCGATTCCCGGCGACGCGGCTAAGCTCGGCATTCACGCGGTCGCCGTGGATATGGACAAGGTCTACGAGCAGGTGAACGCCGAGTTGAACAAGCGCTACGGCCATGGACAGAAGATGAGTTTTCTGCTGCCGTATCCTGACCTGCCTTACGTGTATCTCGATCAGAGGGCATTCAAGAAAGCTGGCGTTGACGAAGCGGCGGCGGAAGATGCCGTAGCCGAACTACTGCCCGCCGCTGTCGCCGCGCAAGACCCCGCACCATCGACATTCATGAAAGCTGTTCCGCCCACAGTCGTTCAGCCTTCTGAAACGCGGCTTCCCCCCGCGCCGCACTTGCAGTATGTGTTTACCAAGCATCAGATGGCTGCGGGGCAACTGCCGCCCACGGAGTTTGGGCGGATGCTGGCGCATAGCTACGCCGACCATGGCGCCTGGTCCGTGATGATGGTGCTCGATGCTTATCAACTGGCGGGCGCAGGGCAGTTTTCCGGAACCAATCACTTCACGCCCTGGTCCTATGACCGGCACGTGCCGCTGGCGTTCTATGGATCGCCGTTCGTTCCTGGCGAGTATCATGAGCTAGTGGCTCCTGTGGACATGGCGGTGACCTTTGCGTCGCTGGCCGGTGTCAATCGGCCGTCGGCAGCCGTAGGCCGCGTGCTCACAGAGGCTCTGAAGCCAGCGAACGCAGCGCCAGGGAACTGATGACTGAGCGCTGACAACTCTACTAGAGGATTGCCGCGCGTGAAACCCGACATGAAAGTGACGCTGCTCGGATTTGAACTTGAGAATCCGGTGATAGCCGCCAGCGGCACCTTTGGCTACGGCATTGAATTCGAAGAGATCGTAGCGCTGGACAAGATTGGCGGGTTCGTCACCAAGGGCATCTCGCTGGAACCGCTGCCGGGCCACGCTCCGCCACGCATCATCCAGACTGCCGCTGGCATGTTGAACGCCATTGGACTGCAGAATGTAGGCGTCGAGGAGTACATCGCCAAAAAGCTGATGCCGATGAAGCGCTATCCCCAGTGCAAAGTCATCGTGAACGTCTTTGGCTACACGGTGGGCGAGTACATCGGGGTAATTGAGCGGCTGAACCAAGCCGAGGGAATTGCAGCCTACGAATTGAATGTCTCCTGCCCCAACGTTCACGCCGGTGGAATGGCATTCGGGGCCGATGCTGTCGAGCTTGAATACCTGGTAAGGAAGGCAAGGGAAGCGTCGACGCGCCCGCTGATCGTGAAGCTCTCGCCGAACGTGACCTCCGTTGCCCACATGGCCAAGGTTGCTGCCGGCGCAGGTGCCGATGCGGTGAGCTTGACCAATACGTTCCTGGCCATGTCCATCGATGTGGAAACACGTCGGCCGCGCCTGTCGAACATCACCGGCGGCCTCTCCGGCCCAGCCATCAAACCCATCGCTCTGCGGATGGTGTACGAGACGGCGCGTGCGGTCGATATTCCAGTGCTTGGCATGGGCGGCATTGTTACAGCAGAAGATGCCGTGGAGTTTTTGCTGGCCGGAGCGACTGCGGTTCAGGTTGGCACGGCCAGCTACGCCGATCCGCGCGCGACCGAGCGGCTGGCAAAGGATCTTGAGTCCTGGTGCCGCAGCCATCAGGTGGAGCGCGTGGCGAGCCTCATCGGCGCGCTGGACGTTCCGCAGGCGCAGTCGTGAGATGCGACCAAGCCCCGGGAGTTTATCCTGAAGTGTGACAGCAAGCCCTAACATAATACCCAGTAAGCCAAGCAGGAAGGGCCTCCTCCTATCCATTGCTCGATGGATAGGCCTAGCTATTGCGGCTCTGTGGTTGCTTGCCGCGCTCACTCTGGTGGCCGCCCGATGGATCGATCCGCCAACAACCGCCGTGCATGTCGAGCGCCATCTGCAGGCCTGGGTGCACCACAAGCCGTATGTCGAA
>CAYZVG010000374.1:0-3133 GCA_964481595.1 uncultured Occallatibacter sp.
CGTCCAGCTCGTTGATCGCGAACGTCCCGTGGCAGCACTGCGTACATCCTGGCCGGCACGCAAGCCACGCGCCCGCTTTCCGCGCGGCCTCCGCCAGCCCCGCGTCCATAATCTGAACCAGTTCTCCGTCGCGCGCAGGCAGCTCCATGCGCCCCAGAATACCGGATCGCGCCGGGTGAGCGTTTCTGCGTTGCGCCGGCTTGCGCAGTCAGGTTAGTCTTCCCGCAGAGGACCGTCATGACTCCGCAATCCAGCACCGCAATTCCCGGCTTTCGCTACAAGGATGCAAAGACAGCCGTCGAGTGGCTGTGCACCGTCCTTGGATTCGAGCGCCACGCCGTATTTCAAGACGAGAACGGCGTTGTGCTTCACGCCGAGCTCACTCTGGGCGGAGGAATGATCATGGTCGGGCAGGAAAAGGACGATGAGCTGGGCCGCACTTTCAAGTCTCCCGCCAGCCTGGGCGGCGTTGAGACCTGCGCGATGTGCCTTGTTGTCGACGATGTGGATGCAGTCCATGCGCGCGCCGTGGCCGCCGGAGCCGAGATCGTGCGCCCGCTCGCAGAAACCCCTTACGGCAGCCGCGAGTTTGGAGTAAAAGACCCCGAGGGCCAATCCTGGTTCGTAGGCACCTACAACCCGTGGCTGACCAAACCGCAAGGCTGAGCAATGCTCGATCGCCGCAACGCTCAAGCCAGCGGCCGGTCCCAGCTTTCCAGCACGCGTTTCAGTTCAAGCATGAATTTGCCGGAGTCTGCGCCGTCGATCACGCGGTGATCGAAGCCGAGGCAGTAGTACTGCAGTGAGCGGATGGCGATGCTGTCGTTGCCCTCCGCATCGGTAAGCACTGCCGGCTCCTTGCGCAGCCCGCCAATCGCCAGAATCGCCGCCTCCGGCTGGTTCAGGATGGGCGTGCCGAACTCGCCGCCATACGCGCCGGAGTTGGTCAGCGTAAAGGTCGATCCGCCGGTCTCATCCGGCAGCAGCTTCTTGGTGCGGGCGCGCTGCGCCAGGTCGGCGATAGCGCTTGCCAGCTCCACAAACGTGCGCTGCTCCGCGTTGCGAATCACGGGAACGATCAGCCCCCACTCCAGCGCCACCGCAATGCCCAGGTGGATGTGCTTGTGATAGCGGATGCTCATGCCTTCGAGCGACCCGTTCAGAATCGGAAACTGCTTGAGCGCCTCTACCGTGGCCGCGGCAATAAACGGCATATACGTCAGCTTTACGCCGTTGCGCTTTTCAAATGCCGCCCGCTCCCGCTCGCGCAGATGCACAATCCGGGTCATGTCGATCTTGTACACCGTGTGCGCGTGGGGACTGGACTGCACGCTCGCCACCATGCGCTGGGCGATAATCTCCCGCATCTTCGTCATGGGCACAAGCTCGTCCCTGAGGCCGCTCTTGCTCACGGGCTGCGGCGTTGCTGCCTGGCCCGTTGGCTTTGCCTGTGCAGCGACGGCCCCACGCGCGAGAAAGTCCAGCACGTCCTGCTTGTTGATGCGGCCGCCCAACCCCGTGCCGGGAATAGCGTGAAGATTCAGCTTGTTCTCTTTGGCAATCCGGCGCACCAGTGGCGACGAGCGCATCCGTTCCCCATCCCGCGCAACATGCTCCTCGGCCGCCGCCGGTTTCTCCTGAGCAGCCTGCGCACCGTTCAGCGGCTTCTGGGTTGCGGCCACAGTTGCCGCCTGCGTCATCTCTCCGCCGATGATGGCGATCACGGTATTCACTTCAACCGTCGATCCCTCAGGAACCTTGATCTCGCTCAAAACACCCGCCGCGGGCGATGGAATCTCCGCATCCACCTTATCGGTCGAGATCTCCAGCAGAACTTCGTCCTTCTCGACCATGTCACCCGGCTTTTTGAGCCAGCGCGTAATGGTGCCCTCAAAGATCGACTCGCCCATCTGGGGCATGACTACTTCCGTTGCCATCGCTTCTCTTCTCCGCGTGCGGCGCTCCTGCAAGGGGATGAAATCGCCGGTTCCTGCCGGATTATAAATTGCCCGCGCCCTCAAGCCCCGGCCAACTCATTCCATCATCCCTCAGGCGCGAACTGTCGGACCCTTTGACTCCATTAGCCGCCTGATCTCTTCCGGGACCTGCAGGGGCGTGTCCTCGGCCGGAAATGCCTGTGTTGCCGTATGCGCGCGCAGCGCGGCAAGGCTCTCCACTGCAAGCACCTGTTCATTCAACACCAGCCCAAACTGCCGCGCCGCCTGCTCGCCCACCTCTTCGAGACTCGGAATCTTGAAGCCTCGTAGCGAGGCCGCGCCTGCGCCGGCCAGCATTTCCTTTTCGAGGCTGGTCACCGGATGATCCGCAATCCCGCAGGGCACAATCAAATTAAAGTCGCGCAAATCCGTTGTCACGTTGAACGCAAAGCCGTGCGACGTCACACCGCGCGAGACATGAATGCCGATTGCGGCAATCTTTCCTTCCGAGACGGGCCTGATTCCACTGCCCTCATCCAAAACGTTCCGGTCCGGAGGACACCAGACGCCGGTCAGGGCGGGGATGCGGCCTGCCGTCACGCCGAAGACGCCGCAGACTCGGATCAGTGCCTCTTCCATCAAGCGGACAAAATCCACCGGCCCCAGCCGCCGGCCGCTCGTTGGGTTGTGCAGGCTTCGCAGGTCGAAGATCGGGTAGCCCACCAGCTGCCCCGGCCCGTGATAGGTCACATCGCCGCCGCGGTCGATCTCGTGCAGCTCCACGCCTCGGGCTGCCAGCAGCTCGTCCGTGGCTAAAATATTGGTTCGTTTGGCGTTGCGGCCAAGAGTCAGCACGGCTGGGTGCTCCAGCAGCAGCAAGGTGTTCTCCACCCGCCCCGCCTGCCGCAGCCGCGCCAGCTGCGCCTGCAGGCGCAGCCCCTCGCCGTACCCAACCCGCCCGAGATAGAGATATTGAATCACCGGCCTGACTCGATTTTAGCTACTCCACCGCAATAGGCGTTTTCGGCCCCTTATCGATAGCCTGGCCGCGAGGCTATTACGGTCTTTCGCAAGTGCGGTACACTCGTGACTGGCAGGAGGACCGGGCGGTCGCTGCCGGCGGTTTGCGCAAGCAAGTCCACCGGGGGAGGAAAGTCCGAACTCCGCAGGGTAGTGTGCCGGATAACGTCCGGGAC
>CAYZVG010000375.1:0-3110 GCA_964481595.1 uncultured Occallatibacter sp.
GCTCAGCCGGGGTGAGGGTGGCGGACTGCGCCTGGAGCTGCTTGGTCAGGGCTTCGATTTCGTCGTTCAGCTTCTTGAGCTGCTCGCGGCGGGGATCGAATTTCTTCTGCAGGTCGGCGAAGTTGCGCTGGCCTTCGTTGGTTTGGGCCACTGCGGACTGAAACGCGATGACGGCGATCTTGGCGGGTCCTGCTGGCGCGGCTGCGGGAGCGGCCGGAGTTTGGGCGGCGGCGCTCAGGACAATGCCAGAGGCCAGCGAAACAATGATTGCAAGCGAACGCTTCATTTGATTGAAAAACTCCTTCGAGATTCCTGTACGGCCGATCGTGCTCAAGCGCGAATACGGGCCGGTAACTCCTGAGCGACTTGGCGGTCTCACGATCCCAGTTCCGGCAACAAGCACCTGATGCCTGGGACCTCGGCCTTTTTACGGGAACTCCGCGCCGGTTGGAGCAGAGACAGGAAAAGACACGAATGGAGACGTCAGCAGGAACTAGAAGGATTATAGGGGGCGCAGGTAGGAGCGTCAAACATTGGAATGATGAATTCTGACGCTATTTTTTCTTAGGGGCGTAGATGAATCCGATGCATCTGCGACGAGCCGAATCAAGCTGCGCCTATGCATAAAAAAACGCCAGGGCCGCTCGCTTGAGCGGCCCTGAACTCCGAGGTTGATTCCCGCTGAGCTAGAAAGTGGTTGAGATGGTCAAGCGGAAGGTTTTACGGGGTTCGCGGAAGATGTCGCGCGATCCATAAGCCTGCATCGCTTCGCCATAGGAATAGTCGCCTGCGCCGCCGGCTGGGAACATGGAGCGGGTGATGAGCTGGGCGGAACAACTGCCCTGACGACCACCGACGACCACGTTGTTGCAATACGGCGTCTCGTAGAGGCGGAGCGGATTGTAGGCGTAGTAGAGCCGGAAGGGCGCGTTGACGATGGGCATGATGATGGCCAGCTCACCGCCCAGCGACATGCGCGGTACAAAGTTGGTGCCGGAGACGGGCCGGATATTCTGCTTGAAACCAACCTCGGACCCCGAGATGCCGCCCTGGCAGGAACCGTTGTTATAGACCGGGCATCCGTAAAGGGGCGCGGTGAGCGAAGCGAATCCCTCGGGGCTCTGCTTCAACTGGCCATGGTTAGTGACCACATCCACGCCGAAGTCGTCAAAGAGCGAGAACATGAGCGTGCCGGCGATAGGAATGCGGTACTCAATGTTCGAAGTGAAATTGGTATCGCCGCCAATGGAGGCAACTCCGTAGACGGGCAGCGGCACCTGGATGCACTGGTTGTCTTCAGGATTGGTAGGATCGCGCGGCACGCACTGTCCGTCTGGATTCGTCAACTGGAAGTTGACCCGGGTGGGCACGTATCCATACGGCGTGGCGGAACGAACGTCGAAGCCGCGGAGCTCGTTTTCGCCGCCGGCGTAAAAGCGGTTGTTTGGCGGAGCAACATCGCCGCCGAATCCCTGCACATAACCCAACTGCGCGTGAATGCCGAGGATGTTGTGTCCGTTCTGATTGAACTGCAGGTAGTGCATGGGGATGAACTGCTTGTAGGAAACGAGAGGCGAAAAGTAGCGTACATTGCCCCAAAGACCGACGAACTGGAGAGCCGCGGAATATTCCTTGCCGGTACGCGGACGAGTGGGATTGCTGATGGTGTTGTAGGAATAAGTGAGCGACAGCTCGCTGCTGATGATGCCGGCAAGCGCATTCTGCCCCTGGATTCCAGACCGGAAGCTGATGGTCTGGAAGAAGGTCTGCGAGGCGGTGGAGAAGGCGGTGATCGAGGACTTGCTGAGCGAATAGGTGACGCCCACGCTCTGGAAGGCATGACGCTTGAGCGGATAGCGGACGGAGAAGTTCAACCCGGTTGCGGCCTGGTTGTAGTTCTGCGTAAGGGATTGCTGGGCTGCAGACAAATTAGCCGATGCGCCGTTGGTGGTCTGGTAGTTCTTGGCGGCATTGAAGTCCTGCTTATTATTGAAAACCTGGAAGCCAAGCTGGATGGGTCGGTTGTGAATGTAAGGCTGCGCAAAGCCAAACGTGAACTGACGGCTGACGTTGCCCAGGTTGCCTTGCAGGCTGAGGGTTTCGCCCAGGCCGAGAAAGTTGTTGGTCTGGTAGTTGACGCCGATGAACGCGCCCGACATGCCGCTCAGGCCGCCGTTCATGCCGATGGAGTTCTTGCCTTTTTCCTTCACCTTGAGGACAAGCGCGACTGTGCCGTTGTCGGGATCCTGGTGGGCTTCGGAGTCCTGTTCGACCTTGAGCGGCTCAAAGTACTCGAGCTGGTTGAGGCGCAGCAGGCTGTACTCCCAAAGCTGGGAGTTATAGACCGAACCTTCGTCGAGCATAAGCTCGCGGCGGATGACGCGGTCGCGGGTAATGGTGTTGCCCTCGAATTCAATGCGGGAGACGAAGAACTGCTTGCCTTCGTCGATATCGACATCGAACGAGACGATCTTCTTCTGGTCGTCGTAGGTGGGCTTGGGAAGCGCAACAGCATTGATGAATCCCAGACCTCCGTAGGCCTTTCTCAGGTTCTCGAGGCCTTTCTGGATATCGGCCACGTTGAACAGGTCGCCATCCTTGATGGGAAAGGTAGCGCGCAGAGCTTTTAGATTGTTGATCTGCTTGTTGCCCGTAAAGGTGATGGCGCCAAGCCGGTAGCGCTCACCCTCTTCGACGGTCATCTCGATGTCGATGCGCTTGCCCTTGTTGGGCCGGAAGGTGAACAAGTTGAGGCCGCCCTGATCGCGAATCTGGGTATGCGGCTCCTCGACGGCGGCGTTGGCATAGCCTTTCTGGCGGTAGGCCTCGCGCACGCGCTCGGTATCTTCTTCAAGCTTGGACGCGTCGAATGTCTGCGGGAACAGATCCTCAAAGATGATGGAGTACGGAATGCCGATGGGCTTCAGATTCTTCATCGAGCGCCGCAGTTCAAGGGCGCCTATGTGACGGTTGCCGACGAACTTGATCTCCCCGACTTTGACGACCGGGCCTTCCTTAATGTTGAAGTTGATCTGCACAGCGGCAGGCGGAATGCTTTTGACTTCGGTCTTGATAGTGGCGAACTGGTGGCCGTGCGCGGCAAGCAGTTC
>CAYZVG010000376.1:0-3091 GCA_964481595.1 uncultured Occallatibacter sp.
ATAGAGGCTGTCATTCTGAGCGAACGGGGCCCCGAACGCCTTTCAGTTCAGGGGTGGTGAGCGAAGAATCCGCGGTTGCATTCCACCGATTCTTACAAGAACCTCTGAGACACCACCCTACCTAGTGGCACCGGACATCGTCCATTTTTCAATAATTCACTTGCGAAATGCAAGTGAAAATACGTAAGGTTCTTTTGTGGCCAGAAAGTCAGTGCCGGAGCATCGGTCTGGATGCCCAGTCAGCATCTCGCTTGAGTTGCTGGGCGATCGCTGGTCTCTGCTTATTGTGCGGGACATGATGGTGCGCGGGTATCGGACATTTCGCGAGTTTCAGCAAGCCGGCGAGGGCATTGCCACCAACATTCTGGCAGACCGGCTGCGCAAACTCGAGGCCGCTGAAATCCTGATGACCGAGCAGGCGGAGGAAGATGGCCGCAGCACACACTACCGGCTGACCGCCAAAGGCATTGCCCTTGCGCCCGTACTGCTCGACCTGCTGATTTGGGCCGCGCACCACGAGCCAACCGCCGCTCCCGATGCGGCCATTGCGCAGATGGAGCAGAACCGCGAGGCGGTTCTCGCTGAAACGTATCGTCGCTGGCAGCAGCGCGATCCAACCCCGCTGATTCCGCCCTTCGCACCGCTTCCAAAAGCTCGGAACAGCAAGAGATCCCCTCAAGGAAAATCTTCCCCGAAAGGAAAATCGAGACGATGAAGCTGAATGCCTACGTAAACTTTGCCGGGAATTGCAAAGAAGCGCTGCAGTTCTATGAGAAGCACCTGGGTGCAAAAATCCAGGGGTCCATGACATACGAAGAGATGCCCGAGCCAAAGATGATTCCGCCGGGAATGGAGAAAAACGTTCTTCATGCCCAGATCAAGTTCGGCGACTCCATTCTGATGGTTAGCGACGGGCCGAAAGTGGAACCCATGCGCAGCGCCTATCTGACGCTTACCGTCGAAAGCTCCGAGGAAGCTGAGCGCATCTACAAGGCGTTGAGCGAGGGCGGTCAGATCTTTTTGCCCATTGGCGTGACATTTTTCGCGCTCAAGTTCGCCCAGCTTCGCGACAAGTTCGGCATCAACTGGATGATCATCCATGAGCGGCCCAGGCCGTAGAACGCCGTTCAGCTTTCAAGATACTCCCAGAACGAGTCGGCCAGCTCGGCGCCCAGCTCATAGAGCATGCGCCGGGCGGCGCGCTCCACTTCCTCGATGAGCCCGTGTACGTAGCTGCGCGAGTGAGAGATGGCTACCACCCCGATAGTGGCCGATCGCCATTGCGTTCCGTCGTCCATCTCCGCAACTGAGATGTTGAACCCCTGCTTGAGCTGATCCTTGAGCGAACGCACCACCTGACGCCGGTCTTTGAGCGACTGGGCATGCTCGATGCGGACTTCGAGAGTGAGCTGGGCTACAGGCATTGTCGTGCTTGAAATGTCATCGACAGTGTATGCCTGAATCGCAACGCGCGGCTTTGTTTTTTTGAAGCCCGCTGACTGAATCGGCTACGAGCAGCCGGCGCGGTCTTCATTCACCTGTTCCGGCTGCCCTATATAATTGCCCGTTGCTTCCTCAGGAGGCAGCGGAGGACTTGAATGGACATGTTTGTCGTGATCCTGCTGGTAGTTGCCGGCATTATTGCAATTACCTTGATCTTAGGAAGCTTTTTTACCGTCAATACCGCGCAGGTAGCCATCATCACCCGCTTCGGCAAATTTCTGCGCGTGGCAGAAGCCGGCTTGAACTGGAAGATGCCTTATTTTGATTCCGTCTCCGGGCTGGTAAGCCTTCGCGTAAACCAGATCACCCTGACCATGGAGACCAAGACCAAGGACAACGTCTTTGTCACCATCCCGATCTCGGTGCAGAACCGCGTACGGCCTGAGAAGGTCTATGACGCGTTCTACAAACTCTCAGATCCGGTGGCGCAGATCAAGTCGTATGTGGAGCAGGTGATTTTGGGTCACGTGCCGGGCATGACGCTGGACGAGGTGTTCGCATCGCAGTCCTCGATTGCCGCCGCCGTTAAGCTGGAACTCGACGCAGACATGGCCACCTTCGGCTACGAGATCGTCAACGTACTGGTGACCGACATTGTGCCCGACGCCAAGGTCAAGTCCGCCATGAACGACATTAACGCGGCACAGCGCGAGCAGGTTGCCGCCAATGCCCGCGGCGAAGCGGAGAAGATTCTGGTGGTGAAGAAGGCCGAGGCCGAGTCGGAGAGCAAGGCGCTGCAAGGCCAGGGCATCGCCAACCAGCGCAAGGCGATCATCGAGGGCCTGCAAGTATCGGTCGAGCAGTTCCAGAAAGCTGTCGATGGCGCTTCGGCAATGGAGGTGATGCAACTGGTGCTGGTGACACAGTACTTCGACACGTTGAAGTCGATTGGAGAAAACGACAAAACCAATACGCTGTTCCTGCCCCACTCCCCGGCATCGGTGCGTGAGGTTTCGGACCAGATTATGAGCGCCATGCTGGTGGCCCAGCGCGCCAACGGATAAAACGCGTCAACGTTTCAAAACGCTCTAATCCGAAAACCGCGCCAGTTGCTCTGGCGCGGGCGCGGGCGTGAACAGGCTGACAACGATCATTGCGGCGACGGAAAGAAACAGCGCCGGAAAGATTGCATCCCGCTCGGCAAGAATCGGCGGAAACAATCCGCGCACGCCGGGTAAGTCCCACGCCAGCGTCACCACTGTTCCGGCGGCGATGGCAGCCACCGCGCCCCAGGCCGTTACGCGCTTGGAATAAAACGCGGCCAGCACAACCGGCGTGAGCGCCGCGGAATAAATGGTGTAGGCCCACAGCATCTTCTCAAGAATGCTGGGCGCGTAAAGAGCCTGATAAAGCGCCCACACGCCCAGCAACACCACTGCCAGCCGCGAGACAATCAGGACTTGTTTGTTTGAGGCTTTCGGCGAGATATAGCGCACAAATACGTCTTCCACCAGATTCGTG
Organism: uncultured Occallatibacter sp.; assembly: GCA_964481595.1. Classification (GTDB taxonomy): domain Bacteria; phylum Acidobacteriota; class Terriglobia; order Terriglobales; family Acidobacteriaceae; genus Telmatobacter. The sequence goes on from CAYZVG010000376.1 coordinate 2,965, forward strand.
GCCGGCGAAAACAGATAGTTCGATGCCGTGGACACGACCTTGGCGAAGACCGCACCTAACAGCAGCGCTCCCATCAATGCAGGTAATCCATGACGCGCGGTGTAAGGGATAATCTCGTAGGGCGCGC
>CAYZVG010000377.1:0-3068 GCA_964481595.1 uncultured Occallatibacter sp.
TCAGCTCGCCGATTCGCCGCGCGCGGTTGCTTCGTCCGCGTAAAGTTCGTCGATCTCCGCCGCATATCGCGCAGTGAGAACGCGGCGTTTGAGCTTCATGGAAGGCGTCAACTCCCCGGAATCCTGCGTCCACTCATCAGCGACGACGCGGAATCGCTTGATGGTTTCAAAATTGGCTAGCGAGCCGTTTATCTCGCGGACAATTTCAGCATAGAGCGCGGTAACGCGGGGATCGGCAACAAGTTCAACTCGGGATTGCGTTTCAACATTGTGATGGCGCGCCCAGTCTTCCAGTGCAGCAAAATTGGGCGCAATCAGGCAGGAGATAAACTTGTGCCGGTCACCCACCAATGCGGCCTGTGCCACCAGCACGCTGTTCTTGAGCTTGTTTTCGACAGGCTGCGGAGCAACAAGTTTTCCGCCAGAGGTCTTCAGCAGCTCCTTTTTACGATCGGTGATGTAGAGGAAACCGTCGGAATCGAAATGCGCGATATCGCCGGTGCGGAACCATCCCTCACCAGCAAAACACTCGGCCGTTGCGGCAGGCTTTTGCCAATAGCCGCTGAAGACTGCCGGTCCGCGAACCAGCAACTCACCATCTTCCGCTAGCTTGAGCTCTATGTTCGGCAGTGGCATACCGGTGCTGCCCATCCGATGCCGGACCGGCGTATTCAGAGAGATAACCGGTGAAGTTTCAGTCAGGCCGTAGCCCTCCCACAGAGCAATGCCCGCGGCTGCGAACCATCGCGCCGTGTCGATGCCGAGCGGAGCGCCACCCGAAATAAAAACATCGACGCGGCCGCCGAAAGCTTCCTGGACTTTGGAATAAACCAGCTTGTTGGCAAGCCGCCATCGGATCGACGTGGGCTTGCGGCCGTCGTAAACGGTATCGGCGAAGTGCGCGCCGAGATCGATTGCCCAGGCGAGGATGCGCTTCTTGACTGGCGATACCGCTGATTTTTGCTCAACCGCCTGGCGGATTTTCTCGTAGACGCGCGGTACGCCAACGATTACGGTAGGCCGAACCTCGCGCATAGCCTGCGGCAGCTTGTCGAAGTGCGAGCAGTAGGCCACCTGCGCGCCGGAGTTATACATGACGTAGTCGAGGGCGCGCGCGGTGACGTGCGAGAGCGGCAGGAATGAGATACAGAGGTCTTTAGGGCCGAAACCGAAATCGACTGCGGCGACATTCTGGTTCGCGGCGAGGTTGCCGTGAGTAAGCGCGACGCCCTTGGGTTCGCCGGTTGTGCCGGAGGTGTAGATGAGCGTGGCAAGATCCGCCGGCTCGACTCCATGAGCCAGCGCGTCGAAAACGGGATCGCGCTCCGCACCGCGAGCGTCGGCTCCCGCCAGCGATTCAGACAAGGCAACCGCGCCTTCCGCCGCTGGGGAATCCATCATGATGATATGTTTGAGCCCGCTCTGCGCGAGAACCGAGTGGAGCTTGTCATATTGCTTGCGCGTGGAGACGACGGCGATACGGCAACCGGCGTCGCGAATCAGTTCCGCTTCCTGTTCCCCGGTCAGAGTGGGATAGATGGGCACATCGGCCGCGCCAATCGCCAGCACGGCAAAGTCGGTCACCGCCCACTCCCAGCGATTCTCGCTGATCAGAGCAATGCGATCTCCCTTCTTCGCACCCATCTTCAGAAAGGCAGTGGCCAGGGCCCTCACACGTTGATAGATCTGATCGGATGAGAGTGGATGCCAATGGTTGAACTCGTCTTGCCAGAGGACTGCGCGCGGGTTGGCTGCCGCGGCAACGCGAAAGAAAAGATCGTTGATCGTCGAGATCGGGGGAACTGCAGTCATTGCGTCGTTGTTCGAAACCGGGACAATCCCAGCGTGCGAACCGTGGTGAGTGTACCAAAGCCGCGCGCTCGGCGCATTGAGCGTCCCCAGCAAGCGCAGAAGGGAGAATTGTGCGATGTAGACTGCTGGAGTGTTTCGGGGCGGCGGTGAGTGGCCGCCCCTGGGAAGTTCAGCAAGGAGCCCGGAACAAGCCCTGGGCCCGCACTATGTGTTAGGGCAGACCGTAGATGCTCTTGAGAACCTTTTGGGCCAGCGCAGGGGGAAGCGGCGCATAGGAAAGAGAGGAAACTTCGCCTTCGCCCGAATTCACAATCCAGCTCAGCATGTCCTTGATCACTTTTTCCTTGGCCATGTCGCTTGGCTGGGTGGGGATCAGCAGGTAAGTGAAGCTGGAAATGGGATAGGCGTTGGCTCCCGGAGCGTTCGTGATAGAAACACGGTAATCGGCCGGAATGTTCTTCACGCTCGCCGCAGCTTCGGTGACGCCATCGATGGAGCCTTTCACCCAGTTGCCTGAGGCATTCTTAATGGCGCCAAAGGAGATGTGGTTCTGCAGCGCGTAGATGAGCTCGACGTAGCCGATGGCGCCTGGCAGCTGCCGCACGTATCCAGCCACGCCTTCGTTGCCTTTGCCGGCAACACCTGTGGGCCAGTTGATCGCGGTTCCCTTTCCGGGGCCGCCGTTCCACTCCGAACTCACTTTGCTCAGGTAGTCGGTAAAGATGAATGTGGTTCCGCTACCATCGGAACGATGCACCACGATGATCTTCTGCGAGGGCAACTTCGCTCCTGGGTTGTCCTTGGCGATGCGCGGGTCGCTCCAGTCTGTGATCTTGTTGAGATAGATATCGGCCAAAACATCGGGACTAAAACGGATATCAGCGACGCCGGGAACGTTGTAGATAGGAACCACAGCGCCGAGAACCGTAGGAATGTGAATCAGCTTGACCTTTGATGCCTGCAACGCAGCATCCGTCATGGGCATATCGGAGGCGCCAAAATCGACGATACCGTTAGTCACTTGCTGGATGCCGCCGCCGGAACCGATGGGCTGGTAGTTGACCTGAACTCCTGGGTGCGCAGAGCTGTATTCGGTGAACCATTTCGAGTAGATGGGATAGGGGAATGTTGCCCCCGCCGCATTAATTTTCTGGGCCTGAACTGTGCTCAAAGCCAATACAGACAACGCAATGACAAGCAATGTTTTTTTCACGATTCGCTCCCTTGCTGTGAATCTACCGCTATTCATTCTCTAC
>CAYZVG010000378.1:0-3062 GCA_964481595.1 uncultured Occallatibacter sp.
ATTGGCATCGGAGGGGCCAACCTGCGCAATCAGTTCGAGGACTGGTTGCATGGAAGGAGCGGATGCAACAAATTCCGGCATGCCGTCGGCGCGGAGTAGGCGGTTTTCAATCTCAAGCTGGCGCGCGCGGCGCAGCGCCTGGCACAGCTCGGCGTGAACGCGGATGAGCGAGAGCAGCCGCTCGTTCTCCCATGGCTTCTGGACAAAATCGCGCGCGCCGCGCTTGATGCTTTCGACCGCCAGATCGATGTTGCCCCACGCGGTCATCACGATCACGGGAAGCCGTGCGTCGAACTCCTGAATGCTCGCCAGCAGATCCAGGCCTTCCTGACCGGATGTGGTATCGCGCGTGTAATTCAAGTCGATCAGCACAACATCGTAGTCGCGCTCGCCCAGCGCCTCCAGCAGCAGTCGCGGCGAACGCACGCAATCCACGTCGATTCCCTGCGGCTTGAGCAGCAGCTCCACCGCTTCAAGAATGTGCGGCTGATCGTCGGCGGCCAGTACGCGGATTTTCTCTTGCTTAATTGGAATGATCCGCCTCCACCGCGCCGGCTTTGGCGTCGGCGACCGAGATGCCGTAGTCCTCGATAATCGAGCCTGTGGCGCGCCGCATCTCAATGCGCGCTTTTTCGTAGTCGGTTTCAGCCGTCACCAGCGCCGACTCCGCGACCGCCAGGTCGTGCTCGGCCGAAAGTGTCTGCTGATTCGATCCAGCGCCCAGTTTCTGCTCCTGCTGCATAATATCGAACGTCTTCTGCGATAGATCGCGCGCCTTGCGTGCGGACTCAACGCGACTCGCGCCCTGCTCCAGCGCGAAGCGCGCGTTGCGCACTTCGATGCGAATGCTTTTCTTCAACTCCTCAAGATAGACCTGGGACTGGCGATACTCAAGCTCTGTGCGGTACTGGTCGGCCTTGGCCACGCGATTGCGCAGAGGAATGCTCAGCGACAAACCAACGGTGTACTCGGGAGTGGTGTTGTTGAACGCATCGGTGAGAACGCCCTCGATGCCGGAGGGGAGAACGGTGGTGACACTCTTATCCGGGTACTTTGGATTCATCTCTCCACCAGCGCCGGTGCCCTTATAAACGCCATAGAGATCGAGGTACGGCAGCAGCGCGTTGCGCGCGGATTTTCGGCTCAGCTCGCTGTTTTTAAGAACCAGGCTCGACTCCTCAAGCTCGGTGCGGCTGTTCAATGCCGCGGCAATCATCTGCTGCACTGGCTCGGTGACGGGCTCGATGGCGCCAGCGATACGATCGACGGGCACCACAGGCATCTCCTGAAGGGCGGGATCGTCGAGCGACCGCGTGAGAGCGTTCTTCATATACAGCTCTTGCAATTCCAGATTGGTGCGGGCCACAGTCAAATCCTGCTGGCGCGCGGCCAGGTCCGTCTCAGCCTTCAGCACGTCCATCTCAGGAATGGCCTCGAGAGCGAACTGCTTGCGGCTGGTCGAGAGCGTCTCCTCGGCAAACGCCACGGAGCGCTCCTGCACCTGCTCGTTATCATAGGCGTTCACCAGGTCCCAGTACAGATTGCAGATTTTGGTCACGGTTGCAATAATCTGCGCCTTGAAGGCGATATCCGAGACTTTCAGGTTGGTTTTGGCAATACGCAAGAAGCGTAGGTTGGTAGCCAATCCAAAGCCTGCCAGTAGTGGCTGCTGCGCGGTGACCTGGAAATACGCGGAGTAGGAAGGGCTGAAGTAGTCGTAAAGGCCATTCGAGGTTTCGCGGTTCGCGTTCAAGGTGAGCTGAATGCTGCTGCCGGTGGCGAACGCCTGGCTGTAGCTGACGGAGCCGGCCGAAGTGTTGAACTTGTAGATCGGCACGCCTTCTACCTGAAAGTTCGTCAGCTGCTCCGCAGTGTGGTCGGTGTAGACGTTGGCGTTGATCTGGGGATCGTAGCCGGACACCGAAGTGCCGGTTCCCAGCGTGGAAGAAACTATGCCCGACGCGCCTGCGCCCGCGCCGCCCGCGCCGCTGCTGGTGCCACCTGCGCCAGTTCCCGCGCCAGCGCCGGCGGCCTCTCCGCCGGGCGTGCCAGACACTACGCCGGTATTGACGCCGCGCACTGACCCGCCAGCCGCCGTACGCAAAACATCCATCCGCGCAATGGGAAGGTTATAGCGCGCAATCACCATGTCGAGATTGTCTTCAAGAGCAAGATCTATGGAGTTTTGCAAAGTGAGGTAGAGCTTGCCATCGCGGACAAGGGACTGAAGCCGCGGCGAGTTGTCCAGGCTTGGCGGCGGAACAGTCTTGCCGCGATAAGCGTCGAAGGGATTCAACGAACGCCGCTGCAACTCGCCAAAGGGAATGTTTCGCGCCGCGGGGGCAGGCGCAACCGCGGGCGCCGGTGCAGGAGCCTGAGCAGACTCGGCGGCAAGAGCCGGATGCACGGGGAGTAAAACAATTGCAGCCAGCGCCAGTGCGAATCTTCCCTTACTTGTTCTTCCCTTGCCAAATATCGCCTGATTCACTTTGAGCCGACCTCCGCCGAATTGCTTGCCCATGTTTCATCGCGCGCGAGCCAGCCATCGCGCAGTTCCACAATGCGCTGGCCGTACCGCGCGTTTTCTTCAGAGTGCGTCACCTGCACAATGGTCGTTCCCTGTTTGTTTAGCTCGCAAAATAGCTGCATGATCTCGCGGGCCTGGGTGGAGTGAAGGTTGCCCGTAGGCTCATCGGCCAATAGCAGCGTGGGCGCATGAACCACCGCGCGCGCAATGCCAACAAGTTGCTGCTGCCCGCCGGAGAGCTGCGCGGGAAACAGATCTTTCTTGGCGACAATTCGAAAGCGGTCGAGAATATCGGCCACCATCGCCTGACGCTGCTTTGCGGGCAGATTCTTGTAGCTGAGCGGCAGGTCGATGTTCTCGGCCACGGTCAGATCGTCGAGCAGGTGATAGCTTTGGAAGACCATGCCGATGCGTTGCCGCGCGAGGTCGGCGCGCTGCTTGCGATTGAGCGCGTGGACTGCCGTTTCGCCAAACCTGTACTCGCCGAGCCAGCCGTCGTCCAGCAGCGCGAGAATGTTCAACAGCGACGACTTCC
>CAYZVG010000379.1:0-3061 GCA_964481595.1 uncultured Occallatibacter sp.
CATGCCCGCCGCGCGCTGCGCATCTGGCCGGTGTACCTGGTGCTGCTGGTGGTGGTTTACCTTAACGCGCCCTGGTTTATCGGACCCAGCGTGTGGGATGCGGTCAAGACTGCGCCCTGGTGGGCCTACCTTCTCTGCGTGCAGAATCTCTTTCATCTAGCGCTGCCCCCTGCCCTGCAGCCCACCTGGGCACTGGCCATCGAGGAGCAGTATTACTTTGTGTGGGCGCCGCTGGTGCGCTGGCTGCGCCGTCCGTGGATGCTGGCTCCGGTATTGATTGCAATGCTGGTCACCTCGCCGCTCTTGCGTCTGCACCATCACCCTTGGCTCACACCCACGCACACGCTCATTCACCTTGACGGCATTGCGTGGGGCAGTCTGATTGCGCTCGGCATCCACACGCTGCCCATTGCCCGGCGCGCCTGGTTCTGGATGGGCCTCTCCGGCATCGTCGCCGGGTTTTGGGCAGCCGCGACCATCGCCGGCGGCACCGCCTTCCTCGACTCCGCGCTGGCCATCGGCTTTGCCGGCGTCCTGCTGGTCTTTATCTCAACCTCAGGCGCGCGCAATCCAATCCATCTCGCCGTGCGCACCGGCCCACTCGCCTATTACGGGCGCATCAGCTATGGCCTGTACATGATTCACATCTCGGTATTTATTTATTTCGGCTGGTTCGACCTGCGCATGGACCCGTACGGAATCCCCGGGAACCTGGCCGTCGTCGGTTTCCGCCTGATCGCATCCACGCTGGCCGCCACCGCGCTCTGGTACGGCTTCGAGTCGCCGATTCTCAAGCTCAAGCGGTACTTTTAAAGCGCCGCGCTCTCAAGAGATCGCTCCTCGTTTTTACGAGTTCACTACATCCAGCGCCCGACAATCACAAACAGCACCAGCAGAAACATCACGATCGATGGCGCTGGAAACTGGTGGTGCCGCGCCCTCACAAAGCTGATGCTCAGCGTCAGCAGCGCAAGCCCCAGCGCCGCCGGCAACGCGAAGCTCACCGGCATCACAAGCGCAATGGCGGCGGCAATCTCAAATAAGCCAATCGCCAGAACCCACCGGTCGGGAACCTGAAGCGTCTGCCTGGCACTCATGGCTCCCAGCGATTTGAACCTGCGCGGATGCGTCAGAACGTTCTTGATCCCCATACACAGGAATACTCCCGCCACAAGAAATTCCATAAAAATATCCAGACGATTCATCTTTTCCCTCCCGTCTCTGCCGGCTCGATTGCGCTCCTCCCAACAGAAATCGAGGATTTGAGCCGCGAAATTGGCGCTTCCCTAGAAATGAGCAAACCATAAATATTATGTAAAGTCAATATCAACGCGCAACCTTCTACGCTTCGCTCCGATTCCGGTACCCGCGTTCCGCCAAGGCCTTCCCGCCGTTCGCCTTGCGCAGCCGGTTCACCAGTCTTCCCACGCAGGGCGAGGATTCCTGTACCATGAGCCAGCGCGCGTGGGCGGGCACTTTCACGCGCAATCTACAGTAATTACTTCGGAATAACCCTCCCCGTTTATCATCTTGTGACATCAGTCACCCATGCTGATTCCCATCGGCTGCTAGGCTTCTAGTAGCACGCAATCTTGATTCTTCAAGAGGTGCTTTATGAACGGAAATTCCGGGAGCGAGTCGGCAAGCAATCAACCCCTGAGCCCTGAGTTGCTGGCCAAGATGAACGCCTATTGGCGCGCCGCCAACTATCTGTCCATCGGACAGATCTACCTGAAAGACAACCCGCTCCTTGAGCGCCCGCTCACGCTGGACGATGTAAAGCCGCGTTTGCTGGGACACTGGGGCACCACCCCCGGCCTCAACTTCCTTTACGTTCACTGGAACCGCCTCATCCGTGAGCGCGGCCTGAACATGATGTACGTTATCGGGCCGGGCCATGGCGGCCCAGGCATCGTTGCCAACACTTATCTTGAAGGGTCTTACTCCGAGATATTCCCCCACATCGAGCAGAACAAGGACGGCATCAAGCGCCTGTTCCGGCAGTTCAGCTGGCCCTACGGCATACCCAGCCACGTAGCGCCAGAGACGCCTGGCTCCATCCACGAGGGTGGCGAGCTGGGCTACTCGCTGGTGCACGCCTATGGCGCTGCTTTTGACAATCCCGATTTGATTGTTGCCTGCGTAGTTGGCGACGGCGAAGCCGAGACCGGGCCGCTGGCCACTAGCTGGCACTCCAACAAGTTCCTCAATCCGGCCACCGACGGCGCCGTCTTACCCATTCTGCATTTGAACGGCTACAAGATCGCCAACCCCACGCTGCTGGCGCGCATTCCGCACGCCGAGCTTGAAAGCCTGATGCGCGGCTACGGATACGAGCCGTTCACCCTCGAAGGCGACGATCCCGAAATCCTGCACCAACAGGCCGCCGCCGTGTTTGACACCATGATGGACCGCATCGCCGCCATCCAGAAAGCCGCGCGCGAAGGCGGCTCTACCGAGCGCCCCGCCTGGCCCATGCTGATTATGCGCACGCCCAAGGGATGGACGGGACCGAAGATTGTGGACGGCAAGCCAGTTGAAAATACCTGGCGCGCCCACCAGGTTCCGCTCGACAAGCTGCGCGAAGATCCCGAGCATCTGCGCCAGCTCGATGAATGGATGCACAGCTACAAGCCTGAAGAGCTGTTCGACGAGAAAGGCCATCTGCGGCCCGATCTGGCCGAGATCGCGCCCAAGGGCAAGCTGCGCATGGGCATGAACGCCCACTCGAACGGCGGCCTGCTCTTGCAGCCGCTTAAAATGCCCAACTTCCGCGATTACGCCGTCAAGTTTGAAGAGCGCGGCCAAAAGGATGTTGAATCCACGCGCGTGCTTGGCCAACTGCTGAAAGGCGTGATGCAGTTGAATCTGGAGACGAAGAACTTCCGCGTCTTCGGGCCCGACGAAACCGCATCGAACCGCATCGGCGATGTGATTCCCGTAACCGGCAAAGCATGGATGGCCGAGGTGCTGCCCGTCGATGAGAACCTTTCCGAGACCGGGCGCGTGATGGAGATCCTCAGCGAGCACATGTGCCAGGGCTGGCTTGAGGGCTATCTGC
>CAYZVG010000380.1:0-3057 GCA_964481595.1 uncultured Occallatibacter sp.
GATCTGTTTTTTGCCTTTCGATACAAAAAGAGTTTTTCCGCAGCCTGTGAAGCCCACTGATTTTAAAGACTTCTTCGGCCCGGCTGAAGCCGTGCCCTTTTACAAGGCCCTCGATGAGACCTGTTCTAGAAGCCGCTGTTAAAAGTTATCTTCCTTGCTCTCCGACAACATGCTCTGCTCGTCGGCAGAGGCAAGGCGCACCAGGCGATCGACCGTGTACGGAGCCGGATGCTGGCTGGTGTAGTAATGGCGCACCTGCAGTTCGCCCAACAGGCCGATGGCAAGCATCTGGATTCCCGCCACAATCAGCACCGAACCAATCACAAACAACGGCGCATGAGAACTCATCACGTCCAGGCGTGGTTCGGAGATCTTCATGCCCATCAGGATGGTCGCAATAATACTGCCCATCATCATGCCGAGCATGCCCAGCCCGCCGAAGAAATGCAACGGCCGGCTCATGTAGCGCAGCAGAAAGCGGACTGTCAGCAAATCGAAGAAAACGCGAAATGTGCGGCCGATTCCATAGTGGCTCTTGCCGTTCTCACGATTGATGTTGCGGATGGGAATCTCGCACATCGAAGCGCCATACCAACTGGCCAGCGCAGGAATAAACCTGTGCATCTCGCCATACAGCGGAATGCTCTGAATGATCTCGCGCCGGTAGGCCTTGAATGTGGTGCCGAAATCGTGAATCTCAACCCCGGAAAGCTTGGCCATCAGCCAGTTGGCGCACCGCGATGGAACGCGCCGCATGATGAAGTTGTCGATTCGATCCTTGCGCCAGCCGGAGACAACGTCGTACCCCTCATCGAGTTTTTCTATAAAGGCGGGAATGTCATTGGGGTCGTGCTGCAGGTCGCCGTCCATGGCAAGAATGTACTCGCCGGTTGCGTGGTCAAAGCCCGCGGCCAGCGCCGAGGTCTGGCCAAAGTTGCGGCGCAGCTTTACCACCAGCACACGGCTATCCACCGCAGCTATCTCCTCCAACAATTTATAGGTGCGGTCCTTTGAGCCGTCGTCCACCAGCACCAGCTCAAAACTGTCGCCCACCTGCTCCATCACTTGCTTCAGGCGGGCGTAAAGAACTGTTACGTTCTCTTCTTCATTATGAAAGGGCACAACGATCGAATATCTCGCCATATCACCTGCTTTCACTTAGAAATAACTTCGCCGCGCTCGGGATTTGCTGGTGGATGGGACCGTATTAACCCATAGTAACCCCATCCTGGTGATTTTTCCTAAAGGTCCCAGCTGAATTGGAGGCTGTGTATCTTACATAAATTGGATGCGCAGCCGCTGTTTTGGTTGCGCCCGCCCGCCATTGCCGCTCATTTTTTAGGGTGCTGTATCGGTCGTCTAGCGGTCCAGTTCGTCCAGCATCGCTTGCATTTCGCTGGCCGCGTGGGTGTTGCCTGCGCGTCGGGCGCTCGCAATCCCCGCCTTCAACCGCTCAATCGCTTCGGGAGTACGGCCCGCATTGGCCAACGTCTGTGCAGCCATAAAATAGCCTGCGGTGTAATTTCCGTCGTTTTCAAGCAGCGAGGTGAACTCGCTGAGGGCCGCTTCGGTCTCTCCCCGCCCGGCCAGTTCCATCGCCAGCCCGTAACGCGCAAAACTATTCTTGGGGTCCTGCGCCAAAATCTCTTGTAGTGCCGCCGCCTTATCCATGATTCCTTTGCTGGAATTCCCTTTCCGGGTTTCGTCAGACCGGGGTTTCCCTAATACGATCAAGTTGATAAGAAAACGCCGATTTGCGTAATTGGCGTGGATTGCCGAAACTGGAACAGGATAGGAATCCAGACGCCCCACCGGCATTCTTATTGTATCTGGAATCGTGTTGAAATCAGCTTCGCCCGATAGTCGGGCCATAGGATTCGTTTTGCAATGGAAGACGCCGCCTGGAGCGGCAACAGTATGACCGATTTGGAAAACAGGCAAGCGCCGCGCACCGTGGCCAGCACTCAGTCCGAGATGACTGAACTTATTTTGCCCAACGACACCAATACGCTGGGCAACCTGCTGGGCGGGCGGCTGATGCACTTTATCGATCTGACCGGAGCCATGGCGGCCTACCGGCACTCGCGCTTGCACGTGGTCACCGCGGCCATGGACCACATTGACTTTATCCGCCCCGTGCACCTGGGCGATCTGGTCACGCTCAAGTCAAGCGTCAACCGCGCCTTCTCCTGCTCAATGGAAGTGGGCGTCAAAGTGTGGGCCGAAAACGTGGTCGCCGGCGGAATTGTGCATGTAGCCAGCGCCTATCTTGTGTTTGTCGCCATTGACGTGCACGGCCAGCCGCAAAAGGTCCCGGCCCTTGTGCCCGAGACCCCCGACGAGATTCGCCGATTTGCCGATGCGTTGCGCCGCCGCGAGCATCGAGAGCGCGAAAACGCGCGCCGCAGCCGCGAACGGCAGGCAACCGCGGCCCTGGAGGCGTCAACAGACAATCCCTAATCTCCTAATTCAGAAGTTCGTTGAAGGGCAACCGCAGATCCTTCGACTCACCACCCCCAAACTGAAAGACGTTTGGGGCCCCGTTCGCTCAGGATGACAGGGCCTTTATGGTGCGAATGAAACAGGACCCTAGGCCTCGATAAGTTTCGAAACTTAAAACATCACGCAACAAGAGAGACCTCCGCGCTTGCTGAGGTCGGGAAAAGGAGCAGTCAAAAATAATGGCTCATTCTTCTGCCATGCCTTCGCCTGTAGCTTTGCCGGGCGTTCAAAAAATCGTTGCAGTCGGTTCCGGAAAAGGCGGCGTGGGCAAAACCACGGTTGCCGTCAACCTTGCCATTGCGCTGGCCAAGCTAGGCAAGCGCGTGGGCCTGATCGATGCCGACATCTACGGGCCCAACGTGCCGCTGATGATGGGCTCAACGCAGCAGCCGCGCGTAGGCGCGGGCAACATGATCCAGCCCAATGACACGCACGGAATCAAGACCATCTCCATCGGCTATATCTCGCCCGGCGACAAGCCGCTGGTGATGCGCGGTCCCATGCTGCACCAGATCATCCGCCAGTTTCTGCAGCAGGTGGAGTGGGGCGAGCTGG
>CAYZVG010000381.1:0-3022 GCA_964481595.1 uncultured Occallatibacter sp.
CCGGCGAAGGCCGAGGTTCCCTTGCGGTTGAAGTCGGCTTCAAGGCCGTGGCCGACGGCTTCATGCAGCAGGATTCCCGGCCATCCGGGGCCGAGAACGACTTGCATTTCTCCGGCAGGGGCAGGAACGGCGCTTAGTTGCAGGATGGCTCCGCGGGCTGCCTCGCGGGCAAGGAACTCAGGACTCTTGGAGCCGATGAACTGGTCGAGACCGGCTCGGCCTCCACCGCCTGCCGAGCCCTTGGTGGTGAGGCTTTCCTCTTTTGCGATGACGAAGACGTTGAGCCGGCAAAGGGGCTGGGTATCGCTGGCGAATGCGCCGTCGCTGGCAGCGATGAGAATGCGGCGCAGCGACTCGGCGTAGCTGGCCCGCACCTGCACGATGCGGTTGTCAAAGGCGCGGGCGGCACGGTCGGCGCGCAGGATGAGCTCAAGCCGCGCAGCCAGGTCGAGATCGTAACCGCCAGTCGGAACGGGATAGAGGTTCGCCGATGGAGCCTCGGTAAATCCCTGAATGGGCTGCTTTGCAGGACCGGAGGCGATGAGAGCGGCGGTGCGCGCGGCGTGGAGCAACCGTTCGGGGCTCAGGTTGTCAGTGTAGGCGTAGCCGGTGCGTTCGCCGGAGAGTACGCGGATGCCGCAGCCGGCGCTGACGCCCTGGCTGGCGGACTTGACGATCTGTTCGTCGACGCCGAGCGAGGTGGCAGTGACCGACTCGAAGTAGAGATCGGCGTAGTCGCCGCCCGCGGAGAGAGCTTGGCCCAGGCAGCGCTCCAGCAGATTTTCGGTGATGCCGAACTTCTCAAAGAAATAACGCTTGTGGCCTGGGTTTGGGGAAGCAGCCGGATTCGTCATAGTCCCTTTTAGTGTACGCTGACGGCTGTTTTTGGAACGGCGGCGCGGAGCAGTTCCGCTCTCGATTCCCACGACGGCACGGAGAGACGGGGTGGATGCAGGAGAGAAGGGATTCGTGCTAGATTTCAGGCATGAAGAAAATAATTGGTCTCGCGATTCTGATGATGGTGATTGCAAGCCCGGCGTTTGCCGAGGGTCATCATCACCACCACCACCATCATCACCATCACCCCGCCGCGCAGAAGTAAGCCGGTTTGCACGCAAGGCCTTGCAGGAATGCGTGGCACGCTTCAGGGCCGGTGCGCAAGCGCCGGTTTCGAAGCAGAGTGAGGATTGAACGGTGAATATCGACGATAGTCTGCGCTATCCAGTTGGCAGGCCCGGTCCCGCTGTGGCCGGAACTCCTGCTTTGCGCGCCGGGTGGATCAAGGAACTGGCAGAGATGCCGGAGCTTTTGCGCGCTGCCGTGAAAGGCCTGAGCGATGCGCAACTAGACACGCCCTACCGCGAAGGCGGATGGACAGTGCGTCAGGTTGTGCACCATTTTGCCGACAGCCACGCCAACGCTTTCATTCGTTTCAAGCTGGCGCTTACTGAGGACTGGCCCACCATCAAGCCCTACAACGAGAAGGCCTGGGCGGAGCTGCCGGATGGAAAAACGCTGGCGGTTGAAGGCTCACTGAGGTTTATCGAAGAGCTGCACGCGCGCTGGGTGTTTCTGTTGAAGGCCATGAGCGAAGCGGATTTCGAACACGGCTTTCTTCATCCCGAAAACAACAGCCGCCAGAACCTTGACCGCGCGCTGGCGATCTACGCATGGCACAGCCGGCACCACGTTGCGCATATTACCGGGCTACGCGCGCGCAACGGCTGGTAGAGGCCGCACGTGAGCACGGAAGAAGCTCAAGCCACAGCCCTGCGGCTGACCCAAAGCATTGAAAACTATCTGGCAGATCATCCGACAGCGGCGCTGCTTGAGGATGGCCGTGTTGCGTTCGACATGCGCTTTGCTCACTACGCGGTGAGCGAGCAGCATGGGCGCTGCGTGCTGCAGCTTTGGAGCGAAGAACGCAACATGGTGCGCACCGTGGTTGAGGTGCAGGAGCGCGCGCAGAGCTTGCGGCTGATGACGCGGCGTATGGGGCAAACACGTCCGCAGGCGCTGGAACTGGTGGCCACCAGCGACCGCCGAACACCGACCACGCGCGACGCCGGCAGGCGGATGTATCAAAAGCTTCTGGAGCGTGTGCTGACGCGGCGATTCCCCGACATGAAGACGGATGGATTCCGCTCTGCGATGGACCTGGAGCATAGCTTTGGCCCAGCGTATGTGCGTGGCCGGATGCTGAAGGGCACGGCTGCCGAAGCGGTGATCGGCGTAGGCGCAGCCGAGTCCGCCGCGGTGGTGGATGGGGTTCTGACGCTGGGCATTCTGTGGCTGGATTACTGCCGGCAGCATGGCGACGGGCGGCGGCACTTTGGCGGATTGAAGGTGATTGTGCCGGAGGGGAACTGGCGCACGGTTGCCGAACGCATGGCCTGGCTGAATCACGGGGCGGCGCGGTTTGAACTGTTCACGCTGGACGAACGCAGCGAAGAACTGGCGCCGGTGGATTTTCGCGACACCGGGAATCTGGATTTGCGGCTGATGAATGCGTTCAACGCCGAGGCGGCAATTGAGCGCTGCAGGGGCGGGCTGGATCGGTTGATCGCGCTGGTTCCCGAGGCGGCGCGGGCGCGGATTGAGATTCACGCTTCGTCGCCAACGGAAGTCGGCTTGCTGCTGCATGGGCTGGAGTTTGCGCGTGCGCGTCGCGGCGCTTCGGCGCACTCTTTTGGTTTTGAAGATGAGGCGACGTTTGGCGCGGGTGCGCATGAAACTCCGCTGACTGTGGAGACCGAGGCGCTCTGCCGCGAACTTTTGCGGCAACTGTTTCTGAGCCGGCATCCCGATGGAACCCACACCGACGCGCTGTTCCGCCTGCAGCCGGAGCGATGGCTTGAGTCGCGCCTGCGGGGCGAAGTTGCGGAACTGCTGCCGGGACTGCGCGGAGACCGGATGTACACGCAGGTGCCGGCGCTGGCGGCGGGCGACCGCGGAATGCTGGACCTGCTGACGCTGGACCGCAACGGGCGGCTCACGGTGATTGAGCTGAAGGCGAACGAGG
>CAYZVG010000382.1:0-3010 GCA_964481595.1 uncultured Occallatibacter sp.
CTCCTGCGTGCGGTTTTCGTAGCCGCCCTTCTTCGCGCCCGGAGCCACCGACGCCGACATCAGCTGCAGATAATCCACCACCACCAGGTCCAGTCCGCCAGCGTTCTGCTTCAGCCTCCGCGCCTTGGCGCGCATCTCTGCCAGCGAAATGCCTGCCGAGTCGTCGATAAAAATGCGCGCCTCAACCAGTTCGTTCAGTGCCCGTTGCAACTTGCCCTGTTCTTCCTGGCCCACAAAGCCCTTCTGCAGCATCTGCTGGTCTACCCAAGCCTGTGAGGCAAGCATGCGGCGCAGCAGCGACTCCTTGCCCATTTCCAGGCTGAAGACCGCCACAATCGAACCATGGTTGATGGCCGCATTCTGCGCGATATTGATCGCCAGCGCCGTTTTTCCCATCGACGGGCGCGCGGCAATAATAATCAGCTCGCCCTTCTGCAGTCCGCTGGTCAGCCGGTCAAACTCGGTAAAGTCGGTGGCCAGGCCCGTAACCTCGCGGCTGTGCTTGTAGAGGTTGTCGATGCTGCCAAAGGAGTTGGCGACAATCTTGTCCAGGCTCTCCAGGCCGCCGGACAGTCCCTTCTCGCTCACCTCCAGCAGTTGCGACTCGGTCATATCCAGCACGCCAATGGCGTCTTCGCTCTGGTCGGCGGCGCGCGCAATCGCCGAAGAGCAGATCATCATCAGCTTTCGCAGCAGGCTCTTGTCCTTGACGATCCGAATGTACTCTTCAATCACCGGCCGCCGCGGCAAACCTTCGGTGAGCGAGGCCAGATAGGCCACGCCACCCACCGATTCCACTTCCTTGTAACGGGCCAGTTCGTTGGCCAGCGTCACAATGTCCACCGGACGCTGCGAGTCAAGCAACTCGCTCATGCGCACATAGATGCGCCGATGCGAATCCAGTGAAAAGTCGTCGGCGGAAAGCTTTTCCGCAGCTTCGGAGTGGGCGGTGTTGTCCAGCAGAATCGCGCCAAGAATCGTCTTCTCGGCGTCGACATTCGCCGGCAATCCAGCGTCCAGTGTCAGATCGGGGACCGTTGCCATATCAAAGAGTGTAGGGCAGTCCGGGAGTGGCGGAGCCGTGTGGAGATTCCCGCAATAAAACGGAAAACCCGGTCATCTCAAACACGGAGCGGCGCTTGCGGCCTTCGCCGCCCCGGAGATTTATTTTCCAGCCGTTCCTGCAGTCTAAGCAGACCCTAGTTCCATGAGCTCATGGTTTTGTAGTTATACATCTGAATTTGGGTGCCCCATGTCTTGTTTTTGAGACATGGGATAGCACAGCCCCTAGATCAAGCATCGATATTCCGTGCCCCATCCATTCGCGGTTTTCTGGCGAATGGGTGGGGCGCCACAAACCTCAAGGAACGATATTTGGCGGTCAGAGACCTTAGTGAACGTCGCTCATCGCCGCATTCAACCCGCTGAAGATGGCGTCGAACTTGCCGCTCTCGGCCGCAAAGCGCATTTGCTTCACGTTCTCAACGGAGATCTCCTGCGGCGTAGGCTCCGTCTTCCAAATCGACATTACCTCGCCGATGAACGCGGTCAGAGGCATGGCGCGGGGATCGTTGGCTCCGCCCATCAAGTCCGTCGCTACATAAGGCGGAATCAGTTCGAGCACTTCGATATTCGTCTTCCGCAGTTGGTAGCGCAGCGTTAGCGTGTAGGAGTGAATGGCGGCCTTGGTGGCGCAGTAAGTGGGCGTAAGCGCCAGCGGCAAAAATGCCAGCCCCGACGACACATTCATGATTGTCGCGTGCGCTTGCTTGGCAAGATGTGGCAGCAGCGCCGCCGTCAGGCGGATCGGACCGAGAAGATTCGTGGTAACAATGGCTTCCGCGTCGGCCAGTTGGTACTCCTCGTTCAATAGCCTTTCCGGGCGCATAATGCCGGCGTTGTTCACCAGCACGTTCAGCGCTGGAAACTCAGCCGTCGCCTGCGCGGCAAAACTGCGAATCGCGTCGGGGTTCTCAATGTCCAGGGTGAGAAACTTCATGCCGGGATTGGCGGCGCAGGTCTGCTCAAGCGTCTGCTTGCGGCGGCCTGCGATCACTACCTGATTGCCCAGTGCATGGAGCGCTTCGGCCAGTCCGCGGCCAATGCCGGAACCGCCGCCGGTAATAAGAATCGTGTTGCCTGTCATATCCATTTTGCTGTTTGCCTCGTCGTGCAATCCTGCACTGATTGTGCGTTAAAAGTGAAGGCCGCGCTGCCAATTTGGAACGGGCTACACCGCCGTCGTTACCTATTAGCGGCTTATGTGGCATTCGCGGCGATCTTTCGCCGTTAACTCTGCGATGATTGATAGATGGACCTCGGCCCCCATTACGATTCATTAAAAGCAAGGCTCTAGACATGCGGAATGTTGCACTTATTTACAATCCTTTTTCAGGCCAGTATTCGGCGCGTCGCGAAGCGGCGGTTCAGCGAGCGGTAGGCGTTCTTCGCAATGCCGGAATCAAGGCAGAGCCGTTCATCACCGACGGCGCGGGCAGCGGCACTCGCCTGGCGCTGGATGCGGTGCGCGCCGGTTTTGACACCATCATTGCCTGCGGCGGCGACGGCACCGTCCACGAGGTGCTGCAGAGCGTGGTGGGCACCGGCGTTGCTCTCGGCGTTGTTCCGCTCGGCACCGCCAACGCTCTGGCCGCGGACCTGGGCCTCATAGGTTCTCCTGAAAATGCCGTGCGCGCTCTGCTCAACGCCGTGCCCACGCAGGTTTCGGTAGGGCGCATCCAGTATCGGACCAGCGAGGGCGAAAGCGATTCGCGTTACTTTGCCGTTGCCGCAGGCGTTGGTGCGGATGCATTGCTCATGGCGCGGATGGATTCCCGGCTGAAGCGCCGCCTGGGTTACCTGCTCTACATGATCGAGGCAACAAAAATCCTATTCACCCACGGATTCCCCATGTTTCAGGCGTCCCTACCCGCCAATGCCAACGGCCAAGCCCGTGTGGTGGATATTTCGCAGTTGCT
Source organism: uncultured Occallatibacter sp. (assembly GCA_964481595.1). Lineage (GTDB taxonomy): Bacteria > Acidobacteriota > Terriglobia > Terriglobales > Acidobacteriaceae > Telmatobacter. Next base: position 2,979 of record CAYZVG010000382.1, read on the forward strand.
TGCCGTGCGCGTGCGCTCGTTTGGCGGAGCGC
>CAYZVG010000383.1:0-2998 GCA_964481595.1 uncultured Occallatibacter sp.
GGTTTGCGTGGAGCACGGTGAATCCGCAACTGGTTGTGGCTGCGGTTTCACAGGCATATGAAGGCACGCTGGTGGGTGCGGTCGATCCCAATCGGAGTTTTGAGGGGCTTTATTATTCGGCCGATGGGGGCGCGACGTGGAATCTGGCGGGGGTGACCGATGGCGGCGCATCGTACATCCAACTGGGGTCCGGCTCTTTTACGGGATTCGGCGGCAATGCAGTCACGTCGGTGGTGTGGAACCCGGTGCGACAACTGTTTGTAGCGGCAATGCGCTACCACGGCTACTACCAATCGGCAGACGGCATAAGCTGGACACGGATGGCGGCGCAGCCGGGCTCCGGCCTGACAACCGCATTGTGTCCCACCAACTCCGGCTCGAGCGGGTCAATCGACTGTCCGATTTTTCGCGGAACCGTGGCGGTGAATCCGCAGACGGGAGACACCTTTGCGTGGACAACTGACTCATTTAACCAGGACCAGGGGCTGTGGCAGGACACGTGTTTGATAGGCACCGGCGCCTGCACGACCCAGACCATCACGTTTTCAAAACAATGGAATACGGCGGCCCTGGAGACGGACACGAGCGACGGGCCGGCCACGATTGAGAACGGCGACTACACGCTGGCGCTCGAAGCTGTGCCGGCGGGATTGGGACAGGGGCAGGATACGCTGCTGCTGGCCGGCGCGGACGACCTTTGGAAGTGCAGCCTGGCGGCTGGATGCGCGTGGCGCAACACCACCAACGCAGCAAGTTGCATGAGCGCGCAAGTGGGCCCGTACCAGCACGCTTTGGCGTGGAATGCGGCGAATCCGCAGGAGATTTTTGCGGGCAACGACAGCGGGCTTTGGCGCTCGATGGACGCGATTGGCGAGACGGGGCAGGCTTGCTCGACGACCGACGCAAAGCACTTTCAAAACCTGAATGCGGGCCTGGGTTCGCTGGCCGAAGTGGTGAGTCTGTCGCAGGTGACCACCACGCCCTACGCAATGATGGCTGGATTAGGGGTGAACGGGACGGCAGGCGTGAAAGGCAGCGCGGCGACGGCAGACTGGCCGCAGATTCTTGGCGGATACGGGGGCCCGGTGGCAATCGACCCCACGAACGCGAATAACTGGTACGTCAACAACCAGGCGGGAGTTTCAATCTACGCGTGTTCGCAAACGGGCGGCTGCACGCCGTCGGCGTTTGGCACCAGCCCGGTGGTGACGGATGCGGATGTGAACGGCGATGGGCTGACGATGGCTACTCCTGCGCCGTTTCTGGTGGATCCGCTGGATGCGACGCAACTGCTGATTGGAACATGCCGCGTGTGGCGCGGACCGGCAAACGGAAGCGGGTGGAGCGGGACGAATGCGATCAGCCCGATTCTTTCAACCGGTGTGACCAGCGGCGTGACCAGCGGAGCGTGCAGCGGCAACGGAGTGATCCGCTCGATGGCCGCGCTGCCGCTGGCGAACGGCAGCGAAAAGATTTACTTGGGCATGTACGGGGCGCTGAGTGGCGGCGCGAACCTGCCGGGGCACGTGTTGAGCGCGGTCGTGAATCCGGCGTCGGCTGCGGCGCCCACGTGGAAGGATGTGACGCTGGGGCCGGTAAAGAATGACGTGAATTCCATGAATTATTACGGCATGGATATTTCGAGCATCTACATTGACCCGCACGATACGACCGGCAACACGGTTTATGTGACCGTAGAGGGGGCCGATGCTCAGAAGTTGATGATTCGCATTCTTTATGGCTCGACGGATGGCGGCGCTCACTGGCAGGACCTTACGGCGAACCTGCCGGAGACGCCCGCCAACAGCGTGGTGGTGGACCCGCAGAGCGCGGGCACGGTGTACGTGGCTACGGACGAAGGGGTGTACTTTACGACGCAGGTGTCGAACTGCCCGGTCGCCAGTTCAACGTGCTGGAGCGTGTATGGCAGCGGATTGCCGGCGGCTCCGGTGGTGGCGCTGAGCGCATCGCCTGCGGGCGCGGCCTCGCCGGTGCTGGTTGCGGGCACTTACGGGCGGGGAATCTGGCAGCTTCCTCTGGCGTCGGTGGGGATGAATACGACCACCGCTGCGGTAAGCCCGAGTTCGCTGACATTTACCGCGCAGCAGAGCTCGCTGAGCGCCGCGCAGACGGTGACGATTACGAATACAGGCAATGTGGCGCTTACGGTGACGGCGATTGCGCTGCCCGGAGCATTCAGCGAGACCGATAATTGCGTGAACACAAGCGTAGCGGCGGGGGCGAGCTGCGCCGTGCAGGTGGTGTTTGCGCCCACCAGGCTGGGCAGTCAGCAAGGCGGGATGACGATCAGCGCGAATGTGAGTGGCGGCCAGTTAACAACGGTGGCGTTGAGTGGAACGGCCACGGCGCCTGGAGTGGTAACGCTGTCGCCGGCCAGCTTGAGCTTTGGGCAAGTTCAGGTGGGGCAGGCCTCGGCGCTGCTTGAAATAACGGTGAACAACAGCAACACATCGGCGACTCCTATTACCAGCCTGACGGTGAGCGGGCCATTCTCGATTGCGACCGACTCCTGCGGGACGACCAGCCTGGCGGCGCAAACCAGCTGCCAGATGCAGCTTGAGTTTTCACCGACCCAGGCGGGAGCGGCGGCTGGGACCTTGACGCTGGTGTACTCCGGCGGAACGCAGACGATAGCGCTGAGCGGGACGGGCCAATCGCCCGCCACCGATAGCCTGAGCCCGGCTTCGCTCAGCTTTGCCTCGACGGCGGTGGGAGCGCTTTCATCGGCGCAGACGGTCACCTTGACCAACAGCGGCGGAGAACTGCTGACGGGCATCGCTGTTACGGCAAGCGGCCCGTTCCAGAGTTCGAGCACATGCGGAACGCAGTTGACGGGGCCGGCGTCGTGCACCATCAGCGTGGTGTTTGCGCCGGGGCAGCAGGGGAGCCTGACCGGCACGCTTTCGGTTGCAGACGCGCTGCGCACGCAAACGGTGGCGCTGAGCGGAACGGGAGTAGCGCCGCCGGCGTTGAGCGT
>CAYZVG010000384.1:0-2981 GCA_964481595.1 uncultured Occallatibacter sp.
CTTGAGCATGTTGCTGGCGTCGATGGCTCCCTCGGCCGCGCCTGCGCCAACCAGCGTGTGCAGCTCGTCGATGAAAAGCACAACCTGCCCGTTCGATTCTTCAATCTCTTTGAGAACAGCTTTCAAGCGGTCCTCGAACTCGCCGCGATATTTCGCTCCGGCAAGCATCGATCCAAGATCGAGCGAGATGACGCGCTTGTCCTTCAAGCCTTCAGGCACATCTCCAGAGATAATGCGCCGGGCGAGACCTTCGACAATGGCTGTTTTGCCAACGCCGGGCTCGCCGATGAGCACGGGGTTATTTTTGGTGCGGCGGCTGAGCACCTGAATGACGCGGCGAATCTCCTCGTCGCGGCCAATGACCGGATCGAGCTTGCCGCGGCGTGCCAGTTCCGTAAGATCCTTGGCATATTTTTCGAGAGCCTGAAATTTGCCCTCAGGATTCTGGTCGGTCACGCGCTGCGAACCGCGCACCGCGGCAAGCGCCTGCAAAATTGCATCGTGGGTTGCGCCGGCGGCGGCAAGCGCATCGCGGGCCGCGTCGCCCTTCAAGTTCGAGACACCCAACAGCAGGTGCTCCGTTGAAACGTACTCGTCCTTGAAGTTCGAAGCCTCATGGAAGGCCTGGTCAAGCGCCTTGTTCAGCGTCTGGCTCAGCGCGGGCTGCGCGGCTGCACCCGATACGCGAGGCAGTTTCTCCTCGATCTGATGCAACTCGAGCTCCAGCCGCTCGGCAGGTACGCCGATCTTTTCAAGCACCGAGGGAATCACGCCCTCGCGATCCTCAAGCAGCGCCAGCAGCAAATGAACCGGCTGCAGTTCGGGATTGCCGAACTCGGCCGCGCGCGCCTGCGCCTGCTGAATCGCCTGCTGCGACTTGACGGTGAATTTGTCCCAACGAATGGCCATGATTCTCAGCTCCTAGCTTCTAGCTCCTAGCTCCTAGCTCCTAGCTTGTTCCTGCCAGAGGCCAGGTGTCTAGTTGCAATTGGACAGGTCGCCAGCCATCAGCTTTCAGCCGCCCGCCTGTCTGTGCCGGAATTTAGAGTCCGGCCTCTCTCCGATTTGATTCTGCTCGCTACAAAAATACACAAGCGCCGGGATGGCCGACATACCACCCCGGCGCGCTTGTTCAAAGGCCGTTTACCTCTGCGCGTAAAAGCTAGTAGCCAGAGGCTAGCAGCTAGAAGCTGCCTTTACGCCGCCAGAGATTTGCCCACGTTGACCTTGATCTGCTTGGGCTGGGCTTCGGGTTTCTTCTTGATCTCCAGCTTGAGTACGCCGGCCGTGTAGCTGGCCGCCACATTCTCAGTGTCCACCGTGGTGGGCAGGGTAAAGGCGCGATAGAAGCTGCCGTAACGGCGCTCGATGCGATGGAAGTTCTCTTCCTTCTCCTCTTGCGCGAACTTGCGCTCGCCCTTCACTGTGAGCGTGTTGTTCTCTACGCTTACGTCCAGGTCCTTCTCTTCGATTCCCGGGACTTCGAGCTTGAGCACAACCGTCTTTTCGTCCTCATAGATGTCGACAGCAGGGATAAAGCTGCCGGTGGTCAGAGGGCTGTCCGCAGCTCCTTCATTGAAGTCGCGAAACAGGGAGTTAACACGGTTTTGCAGAGCAACAACTTCACGAAATGGATCCCAACGGGTGATAGCCATGGATTTTTACCTCCGAATGCGGATTTTGTGAGATTAGGCAGGGCGTTTGGGCTCTGCCATTCAATCAATCTGATGAAACTATAGCACGAATGATGCATAAAACATGAGCGTAATACGCTAATATCTATCAAGCTAATTATCCATTTTATTTTCATTGAGTTAAGGAGAATGAGCGGCCGCGTGACGGCAAATATAGGCCTCCCTGCGGCGGCAAATAGGCCCGATTCAGCTTCTTTCGAGGGCTAAGGCGACGCTCTACAATAGAAAGCGGATGGCTCACATTCCCGGCTTCGCTCTCAGCTTCAACTGGCACTGGATCTGGCTCGTCGTCGCCGCGTTTTTGGCCGGAGTGCTGAACGCGGTCGCCGGCGGCGGATCGTTTCTCTCTTTCCCGGCGATGCTGGGCATGGGGGTTCTGCCCGTGGCCGCGAATGCCACCAACACCGTGGCCATTTGGCCGGGGCAGTTGACCTCAATCGCCGCCTATCGCGACGACATCCGCAAGAATCTGAACTCCGCGCTGCTGATGGGCGCGGCCGGGCTGCTGGGCGGCACCACCGGCGCGGTGGTGTTGCTCAACACTCCGCAAAAGACATTTATGCGCCTGGTGCCGTGGCTGTTGCTTTGCGCCGCGTCCACGTTCGCTGTTAGCGGCCCTGTCTCTCGCGCGCTCGCGCGGCTCAATCGCAAGCGCGCAGAGCAGGAGGCGACGGCTGGGGCGCACGCGCCGCGAAGACTGCCTCTCTTTATCGCTACGGTTGTGGTCAGCATTTATGTGGGCTACTTCGGCGCGGGGGCGGGTTTCCTCTTTATGACGCTGCTGGCGCTGTTCGGCTATCGGGATATGCAGGCTATCAACGCTCTCAAAGTGGTTACCACAACGCTGGCCAACGGCATCGCGTTCGTTATCTTCATCGCCGATGGACAGGTTGTGTGGCGCTATTGCCTGGCGGCCATGATCGCGGCGGCCATTGGCGGCTACGCCTCCGCCACTCTCGCTCGCCGTGTTCCTCAGCCCGTTTTGCGTGGGCTGGTGGTGGTTATCGGCATGTCGATGGCCGCATGGTTCTTCTTCAAGCAGTGAAGTCTTGGAGCTGAGTGCCGGCTGTCGAAAACCAGGAACTGCTTGGGCAATTGCACTTGGAATCGGAATCAAGAACAACAGAGGCTTTGAAAGGGCACGGATTTATCCGTGCCGCAAAAATCCGCAAAACTGGCGGGCTTGAACCCCTGGGGGACGGTTTCTCCAACTTCGAGAACCATCTTCGGTGCTAAAGCCCTTTCCTCTCCTTCTATCTTCTTCGGCACGGATAAATCCGTGCCCTT
>CAYZVG010000385.1:0-2966 GCA_964481595.1 uncultured Occallatibacter sp.
CGCAAATACGCGATTGGCAATACCAGCGTTGGCGAGACCTGGCGCACTGGTCCCTACCAGCTCAAGGGCTCTCTCGCCTGGAACAACGCCGAGTGCTGCGTGGCTTACAACCTGATGAAGCTCGATCGTCTGGTCTTTGGCTGGACAGCCGATGCGCACTGGATGGATGAGTACGAGCGTTCGCTGTTTAACTGCAGGCTCGGCACACAAAATGCGCAGGGGCTCAAGCAGTACTTCTTCCCGCTTGCAGCAGGGTTCTGGCGCGCGTACAACTCGCCGGAAGAGTCTTTCTGGTGCTGCACCGGCACCGGCGTTGAAGAGTTCGCCAAGTTTGCCGACACTGTCTACTTCCATCGCGGCAGCGACGTTTACGTGAATCAGTTCATCTCCGCCACGCTCGACTGGAAAGACGAAGGCCTGGTCATAGAACAGGTCACGCAGTTCCCGCACGAGCAGGGCACCACGCTCAAAATCAAGTCCTCACGTCCGGTGGCGCGCACCATCCACGTGCGCATTCCTGGCTGGACCACTGCGGACGCTCAGGTCAAGATCAACGGCCGCACTCTGGAGGCGATGGCCGATCCAGGTTCTTATCTGGCCATCCGCCGCGTCTGGAAAGACGGTGACACCGTGAGCCTGAGTCTGCCAATGGAGTTGCGGCAAGAAGTATTGGCCGGCGACGACTCAGTGAGCGCAGCGCTGTACGGTCCGCTGGTTCTTGCCGCTGATCTGGGACCCGGCCCAGAGGACGGTCCGCTCAGGGTGATCCATAGCGGCGACACGATTCCGAAAGGGATTCCAGCCCCCGGCGCGCTGCCGAACGCCGCTGCTAAGGCTGGCGACGACCCCAAGCAGTGGATTCAGGTTGCGTCGCAAGCGGACCTGCGTTTTACCGCCGCGAGCGACAGCGCGAAACTGAACTTGGTGCCGATGTACCAGATCGGCAGCCAGCGCTACTCGGTCTACTGGCAGATGCAGGCGGAGAAGAAGCAGCAGGGCTAGTCGAGTCGTGAATTCAACGTTCCATTCCGATCGAGTGACAGTCATACAAGCTCAAACGATCGGCATTGAAGACTGAAGCTCGGCTGTTGATGCACCATGGGCGTGGCCAACGAATACGTTTCGTTGCCGCGCCCATTCCGTCTGATGGAATCATTCAAGCGCTAGGCGCTTACCGGTTCCTGAACCTGCGCGGAATTCTGCCCAGGTACCGCAACATAGCCTTCATGCGCCATGCGCGCGCCCATGGGAATGTAAGCCTCTTGCTCCTGCGGTGCCCAGGTGCCGAGCCCATCCACATAGCGGTTGTACATGCAGAAGGCAGCGGCAATCAGAACCGTATCGTGAATCTCGAGGTCGGTTGCGCCCTCGTTTCGGGCGCGAGCAATGTCTTCTGTGGTAACCCGTTTCCCGCCTTGCTGGACATGACCCGCAATGTTCAGGAGCGACTTGAGCTTGGATGAGATAGGGGCGGATTCGAAGTCACGCTTGATTTCGGCGATCAGTGCAAGATTGCTTCCGAGATCAGAGGGGCCTCCCAGGTGATGGGCGGCAGCTGCGCCATGACTCGTCTGGCAAAAATGACAATCGTTCTGGCTGGAGGTGTAGGTGGCGATGATTTCCCGGTCCGCACTGGAGAGCGAACTGGGTCCGCGTAAAAGCACCTCTGCAAGTGCGCGCATGGGCTTGGCGGTTTCAGGCCGGAAGGCGAACGGACCGGTGATTCCTGGAAGTCCTTCTGGAAGCGTTATGTGAGACATTGCGTTCTCCTTTTCTATTGAGCAATCTCGGCAATTCGTGGTTCGTGGACAATGACCACTGGTTGCCTTGCGCCGCCTCGAATCACATAGCGAGGAAGCGCAAACATCAGCAGGCATGGGATAAGTGCGGGGAGGGCCAAGAGCTGAATCGCGATGGGCCGATAGGAACCCACCGTGTCGAAGATGCGGCCTAACACGATGGGGCCGACGGCGGCTCCGATGGCGTAAGTGGTCCATGTGAGCGCATAGAGGGTAGAAAAACGCTTAAGGCCGAAGTAACGCCCCAGAAGGTACGGCGTAATGTCGCCCTCGCTGCCCATGCTGAACCCGATAAGAGCTGCGGCGATCAGGCCCGCGGTCAGGCTGTTGGCCACCGATAGCGTGACAATGCCGAGTACAGTAATCAACAGCATGAATTGCGAAACACGGGGACCGAAAAAGCGATCGAGAAACAGTCCCGTAAGGAGGCGTCCGATTAGGCCTGTTGCGCCGATGATGGAGACCGACCAGGCCGCACCGGCGGCGGAGACTCCGCGATCGGTGAGCAGCGCCGAGAGATGCGCGATGGTTCCATTCACGCTAATGGCGTAGAGGCATACCGTAGCGGCAAGAATCCAGAAGGCTGGAGTTGCAAGCGCCTTGGCAACATCTTCGCCTGTTTCCGTTGAGACGCTTCGATCCTGTTTAGCCACGGGACGTTCGCGGACAAAGGCCGCTGTCAAAGGAAATCCCACTGCAATGGCGAGCAAACCGAGGGTTAGGTAAGCGGCGCGCCATCCCAGATGAGTGATGACTGCCTGAACCAGGACAGGAAGCAGCATGGCTCCCACGCCGGTGCCGGCAAGCATGATTGAAAGCGCGAAGCCGCGGCGGCGGTTAAACCACGTTGAGATAGCGCGAGAGTATCCGATATACGCGGTTCCGTTCCCCACCAGGCCGATAACAAAGAACGTGAAATAGAAATGCAGCAGATGCGGCGTGAGCAATGCAAGCGAAGCATAGGCTGCCGAGAAAACAACAATGCACGGCAGAACGATGCGGCGCGGCTTGTAGCGATCGAGCAAGAAGCCAAGCCCGGGCGAGGCTGCGGCCAAGGTGAGTGCGGCGATGCTGAATCCCGCGGAGGTGGCTTCGCGATGCCAGCCGAAACTCTCTGCGAGTGGCTTGAGGAAGAGGCCGAAAGTGTAAGGCACAATCGACGCAAAG
>CAYZVG010000386.1:0-2943 GCA_964481595.1 uncultured Occallatibacter sp.
GCGACGAGTCGCGCGGCGCGCACTACAAGCCCGACTTTCCCGACCGCAACGACGAAAAGTTTTTGAAGACCACCAAGGCCAGCTTTACCGGCAGCGTCGAAGGCCCGCGCTTTGAGTACGAAGAAGTGGATACGCAGTACATCAAGCCGCGCCCGCGCCGTTATTGAGTTTTTTTGATAGGCACGGCTTAGGCCGGGCCGCAAAGCCGGAACAGCGTTAGCTTTGGGAGAGTGAAAGGGATCATGGCAACAAAGACTGTATCTTTCGAAATCAAGCGCCAGGCCAGTCCCGATGCGCCGGCCGTGTGGGAGAAGTTCGAGCTGGAGTGGCGGCCGGGCATGAACGTCATCTCCGCGATGATGGAGATCGCCGCCAATCCCGTAACCTCCAGCGGCGCGCCCACCACCCCGGTCACCTACGACTCCAACTGCCTTGAGGAGATCTGCGGCTCCTGCGCCATGCTCATCAACGGCAAGGCCCGCATGGCCTGCTCGGCGCTGGTCGACAATCTCGAGCAGCCCATCCGCGTCGAGCCGCTCTCCAAGTTTCCGCTGGTCCGCGATCTGCAGGTTGACCGCTCCGTCCTCTTTGACAACCTGATGGCCGTCAAGGCCTGGGTTCCGGTCGACGGTACTTACGACCTCGGCTCCGGCCCGCGCGTCTTCCCTCAGCAGCAGGAAGCCAACTACCCGCTCTCGAACTGCATCTCCTGCACCTGCTGCATGGAGGTTTGTCCGCAGTTCAATGAGGAAACAGGGTTTGTTGGTGCGGCAACCATCGCCCAGGTCAAGCTCTTCAACAACCACCCCACCGGCAAGGTCTTCAAAGAAGATCGCCTGCGCGCGCTGGCCGGCGACGGCGGCATCCAGGAGTGCGGCTTTGCGCAAAACTGCGTTGAAGCCTGCCCCAAGCAGCTTCCTCTTACCGAGGCCATTAGCGACATCAACCGCGACGTGCTGCTGCAAAAGGCAAAAGACTGGCTGCGTAAATAAACGAGCAGAGTGCAAGATTCAAAGGCAAAGGCAACGGCAAGAAGCGTCAGGGCATGACTTCAGTCGTGCCGAAAGCATTTAAATGAGCGGGCTTCATCCCCTGCTTCGCCTGTTTCTATTGCCCGCAATTGCGTAGAGGCAATTTCCCAAGGGGCTCTGCGAATAACAATAACGAAGCTCGCAGCCAGCGTCTCATCCATCGAGTTCACGCCGCACTTCCGCTCCCATTAACGTTCGCGAAATCAGTGACGTAGAAAAAGCTCCGTGTGATAGGCTGCAAGGACGGGAACCCTGCATGATCCAACTCACAAACGTCAGCAAAAGCTACGGAGCCGATCAAGGCGTAGTTGCGCTGAAAAATATCAATCTGCAGATTTCAACCGCCGAGCGCGTTGCTGTCATGGGCCCTTCCGGCTCGGGCAAATCCACGCTGCTCAATCTGGTCTGCGGCCTCGACGAGCCAACCTCTGGCTCGGTGAAGATAGACGGCGTTGAGATGGCGGGATTGAACGACGACCAGCGCACCCGGCTGCGCCGCGAAAAGATCGGCATGATCTTTCAGACCTTCAACCTGCTCAGCACGCTCACTGCGATTGAGAACGTAGCCTTGCCTCTGCGCCTGCAGGGCAAGTCCAAGAAAGATGCCGAGAGCGAGGCCGCATCCATGCTCAGCCGCGTGGGTTTAAAGGGCAGAGCCTCTCATCGTCCCGACGAGCTATCCGGTGGCGAGCGCCAGCGTGTTGCCATCGCCCGCGCGCTTATCTTTCGGCCGCCGCTGTTGCTGGGCGACGAGCCAACCGGCAATCTCGACTCCCACACCGGCGATGAGATTCTCACCCTGCTTGACACCATGCAGCAGGAGTATGGCAGCACTCTGCTCATCGTCACCCACAACCTGCAAACCACAAACTTCTGCACCAGGATGGTCACTCTTCACGACGGCGAAATCGTCGGCGACCAGCCCTGCGGCAGCGGTCCAGTGCGAGCCAAAGGATGATCTCCGCGCTCTTGCACGTATCGCTGCGCCAGTGGCGAACGCATCGCCTGCGCGTCGCCATGACGACGCTCGGAATCGCGCTCGGCGTCGGTGTCTTCTTCGCCATCCGCACCGCCAATGCCGCTCTGCTTGAGTCGCTGTCGCTCACCGTTGAGCGCCTCGCCGGCAAATCCACTCTTGAAGTCAGCGCAGGCGAAGCCGGCTTCCCAGAGCAAATGCTCGACACCGTGCGCGCCACGCCCGGCGTGCAGCTTGCCGAACCGGTCATTCAAGTCATCGCGCACACCGCCTTTCAGGATGAAGGCAATCTCCTCATCCTCGGCGTCGATACCACCGGCGACCAGCAGTTGCGCGCCTATGAGTTCGATCGCTCGCAAACCCAGATCGCCGATCCACTCACTTATCTCGCGCAACCCAACTCCATCCTGCTTTCGCGCGCATTTGCCGAACGCCATGGATTGAAAATCGGCGACCACTTTCCGATCTTCACCTCGCACGGCAAAATGGACTTCGCCGTCGAAGGAATCTTCAAGCCCACCGGCGTTGGAGAAGTCTTTGGCGGCAACATCGCCGTCATGGACATCTACTCCGCGCAAGTGGTCTTCGACCGCGGCCACAACTTCGACCGCATCGACCTGATGAACGCGCCCAACGTCTCAGTGGACCAGGTGCAAAACAGCTTGCGCGCGCGCCTGCCCGCCGGTGTTGATGTCGTGCGGCCTGAAGTGAAGGGCCAGTCGCTTGAAAACGCCGTAACCGCCATGCGTCTTGGCATGATGATCTCCAGCTTTATCGCCTTGCTGGTCGGCGTCTACATCATATTCAACTCCTTCACCATCGCGGTAAATCAGCGCTGGAAAGAGATTGGCATCCTGCGCGCCGTCGGCGTCGAGAGCCGCGGCATCGGCTTTATGATTCTCGGCGAAGCGCTGCTGATGGGCATCATCGGCTCGG
>CAYZVG010000387.1:0-2938 GCA_964481595.1 uncultured Occallatibacter sp.
CCAAATTTCCTGAACGGATTCGCGGGCGGCTTTGTCTTTGTTCCGCTCACCACCATGACCATGAGCCGGCTGCGCAGGCAGGATATCGGCAACGCCGCGGGCCTCTACAACCTGATGCGGACCATCGGAGGATCGATCGGCATTGCAACAGTGACGACGCTGCTGGTGCGGGGAGCGCAGAAGCACCAGAACTACCTTGTCGCCAACCTGACGGCCGGCAGTCCCGCCGTCGCCGCGGCCTTGCACGGCCTTGAAGCAAAGTTCTTTGTCTCCGGAGCCAGCGCGGCAAACGCTCATGCAAGCGCGATGGGCGTCCTGTACCGCAGCGTCGAACAGCAGGCTTCGCTGCTGGCCTACGCTGACAACTTCAGAATGGTGGCGTACCTATCGATGTTATGCCTGCCGCTGGTGCTGTTTATGGCGCGGCTGCGTCATCGCGCGCAGGGCTCAGCGGCAGCGGATGCGGTTAAATAGAACGCGTTATTCCATTACCTGCACCAGCACGCAGGTGATGTTGTCTGAGCCGCCGGCCTGGTTGGCCGCCAGAACCAATTGCTTGCAGAGAGTTTCAGCGGGAGTGTTGCTCAAAAGAATGGCCTCAATCTTAGCATCCGCAACCTCGCGGGTAAGCCCGTCAGAGCAAAGCAGAAACATGTCGCCCGGCCGAGCTTCAAATTGAAAGATGTCGGGGGTGACGTGGCTTTGTGTACCAAGAGCCCTGGTGATCACGTTCCTCAGGGGCGACCGTTGCGCCTCGGACTGGCTCATGCGCCCCAGCCGGATCTGCTCCTCCACCAGCGAGTGGTCAAGCGTGATTTGTTCCAGATGGCCCGCGCGCTGCAAGTAACATCGGCTGTCGCCAACGTTCAGAATCTGCACGCTGCGCTCTTCAGCAACCAAAGCTACCAGCGTGGTGCCCATGCCGTTGAACCGGGCGTTGGCCTGCGAGCGGTCGAAGATGGCCTGGTTGGCGTTGCTCACTGCGCGCTCTACGGCGGCCTGCAGCGTTTCGCCCTGGTTGCGCTCGGTCAGCTGGCGCATCACCTCGTCCACAGCCAACGAGCTGGCGACTTCTCCCGCCGCAGCCCCGCCCATGCCGTCGCAAACCACGTAAACGCCGTGCTCAACGGAGTAGCCGAACGCGTCTTCATTCGATGACCGCTTGCGGCCTCGATCGGAGACCGCCGCAGCCGAGTAATGGATAAGGGCAGTGGCCAAGCGTTAAACTCCCATCCCCCAGTTTACACGTGATTTGTTGCGGAAGATATTGGCCTGGTTACTCAGTGGCCCGCGGAGTTGCCCGTCTTCTCCGCCTGCGCGGGCAGTGCGAAGACCTGAATAGCGCCCGCATTCAAGAGCGCCAGCCGCCGTCCTGAGGGTGAAACAGCCACGTTGCCGCCGGCATCCAGCACCGGACTCAGCGGCGACTCAAACACGACTTCGCCGGTTGCCGCATTGAAAACCCTCACCATCTGGCCCTTGATGTCGTCCACGCCAAGCGGTGCATTCTCGATCACGGAGTGAGACAGAGCAATCGTCTCCTGCGCCAGCAGTTTGCCATCGGACGAGACCTGCATCACCGGCCGCACCGCAGTCGAAGGAACCAGATCGTCCCATAGCGTTTTGCCCGCAGTGGTAATTGCCACCAGCCTTGTCGCGCCGGAGTGGTCGCAACCGGTCGCCAGAATCACACTGGCCGAAATGAACACATCGTTCGGTTGGCAGAAGCTCTCCACGTTACCCAGCAAGTGGCTTCCACCAGAGTAGTAATGCAGGTTCAGCATCCACTGGTCGCCGCGCCCAGGCAGATTTTCAAGATATCCTTCCGGGCTGATGGGCAAATGAACCGTGGCGCGGGACCGGCTCACCAGCATCACCTGGCCGGTTTGGCTGCGCAAAATACGCACTACATAATTCTGCTGTTTCTGCTGGTCCTGCTGGGTTGGGTCACCCGGCGTTTGGCCGATCGTTACCCCGGCTGAGGTCGCGCTAGAGCTGTCCGCCGCACCCGCATTGGCCTGCGCCTGTTCCGGCTCCAGCGAGTTTGAAACCAGAAATTGCTGGCTTGGATCCAGTTCCACCATCAGCAACAGACCGGGAAACTTGAGCAGCGGCTTTAACTGCAGTTGGGCGTCGCCCTCAAACAGGTTGTTCTGGTCGCGGAGAAGGAACCTGCCATCTTTGAGCATCCACAGGTAGCGCTCCCGATCGTGAACCGGCCAGAAAGCATCGGACTCGACGGTCCCCTCGGGAAGCTTAATCACTACCGCGCGAATCTGGCGCTCGTCTTCCGCCGGAGTTTCTCCCGTCTTCAGCTGGCGATGAATCAGGCCCGGTACGCGGAAGGTAAACAGCAGCCGGTCGTCATCGATAAAGTCGAGCGAAGCCATGCTGTTCTGTTCGCCCAGGTAAAACGGTCCGGGCGGCGAAAACCCCAGCGGCTCAATGGGAACAGACGACGCAACCGGCAGCGAAGGCCTGGCAGGGTAGCCCGAAGCCAATGAGTGTTCGCGTATCTGTCGGGCCGGAACGAAATCGATCGGCTGCTGCGCGTTCGCCTGAATCACAGCGAAAACGAGCAATGCCGATGCCGCCAGCCATTTCAATCTTAGATTCAGTATGAAGACTCGATTCGCCATCGCTAGCTATTCTCGCCGATAAAAGCCGTTTTGTGTTGTGACATCCTACGAACTTGCATGTGCGAAAGTTAAAGATGGAATGTCACCAGCCGCCACAACCGCAGCAGAACCGCCCGAACGGCAGCAGGCCGCGGCAAATGCCCGGGTGCGGTTGTTGGGCTACGGAGCTTGCGCTCTGGCGGGCAGCCTTTGGGGCACGGGATTCTACTTTGGCAGGCTGGCGCTCAATGAGATGGGCGTCGAATGGATGGTGCTCTACCGTTTTCTGTTCACCGCGCTCGGCATGCTGCCGGTTCTGC
>CAYZVG010000388.1:0-2875 GCA_964481595.1 uncultured Occallatibacter sp.
CGCCGGTTGTCGAGCCGTTTTCCTTGTCGACGATGGGCGAAGCGCTGATGTCCACGTAAAACATACGGTGTGCACGATCGAATGCCGTTGTGGTGCCCTTCCATGCGCACTCGAGCGATTGCGTAAAAGATCGATTTGACTCTTCACCCGCGACGCCGCCGAGAATCGGCAGTATCCGATCGATTGGCGAGCCCTCCAACTCCGCGGCGACGCCATGCAACAAAGCCTCGGCGGCGGGATTCATAGCAAGAATGAATCCCATCGCGTCAGCTACGATGACCGCTTCGCCGATGGAATCCAGCACGCTCCGCAACTGGACAAGGCGGCGGTGCGTTTCCTCGTAGGCCTTGCTGGTTTTGGTCACATCTACGCACAACATGCGCATGCCAACCGGTTTACCGTTGTTGTCGCGTACAAGGCTCCGGTGGAGCTCATAGATGCGAAAGTGGCCTGAGCGGTCGTAGAGAGAGCGGCGCACGGCAGGCGGTTCTTCGTCCGACTCGAGTGCGGAGCAAAAGGACGCGAAGCTGGGGTCTTTCTCGTCAGCGGCCATGAAATCCCAAGCCAGCTTGCCCACCAGCGGCCCACGCTCCACGGGGTGCAATGCAAGCGTCGCGCGGTTGGCGCGGACAACAATTCCATTGGCATCCAGTTCAATGTAAGGCAAGGGCAAGTCGTCAATAGGATCGGCGAATGACCGATCCTGAGCATTGGCTGCCGATTTGGGTGTGTTCTTCACTCGTTTACCTCTTTGTCGCTCCGTGTGCTGCGATTCTCAGCAAATCGTCGGCGTTTTTGAAGTGGCTGATAGGGGTAATTTCAAAGGTGAGCGGGATGCGCAGCATGATGGCGCGGCCTGCAACGTTGATGCTGCTTTCACGATTTTGCGCAATGATGCGGTTCAGTTCCGCGGTCAGTATCTGCTCGTTGGGCCTTCCCAGCAGAATCGCCAGCAGGGCGGAGTCGCTCCAGTGGTAGATGGAGTCGCTGCTTTGCAGGCCAGCGGTCAGGTAGGCGGAGACGGCCATCAGGCAATCCTCTACTGCTTCAGGGCCAAAGCGCTGGCTGACCACATCGAGGCAGCTCAGCCGGAAGAGCACAATGAACCCTTCGCCGTGGTCGGCCATAATCCGGCGCAATTGCTCCACCGCGCTGCCCCCGCCGCGCAGCCCGGCGGCGTTGTCGTTTGCTGTGGATCGGTCGGCCACCCGCAGTTTTGCAGCTTGTGCTTCGGCCGGCCCCTGGCCGTCAAGCGGGTGCAGAAACAGATTGAACTTTTCGCGCCAGCCGTTGATCTCGTCGGCCGTGGTGATGCGCTTGGAGATTTGCACCAGCGAACTCAGATCGGTCGATGCCGGATCGAGTCCGAGGCTGGCGAAGAGCTCGGTAAGCAGCATTGCAAGCAAGGCGTGCCAACCGGCCAGTTGCTCCCTGAGCGTAGTTTCGGCGCTGTTGCGATAGGACTCGAATTCGTGAAGAATGGCGCGGATCAGCGCCAGCTTTTCTTCGTCGGGTAACCGGTCGGGCAACTGCCGTGAGAGTTCTTCGATCTTGCCGCGGAAGGCGAGGTAGGATTCCTCGCCGATTTCGGGAACTCCGGTTGCGGCACCTTCCACCAACAGCGTGAGGAAGCGCGCGTCGGCGGATAGTTCGAGTGTGCCTTTGGCCGCATCCTGCGCCGAACCCCTGCCCGCCATTGCTTTCAGCGCCATGCCCCATAGCTCCTGACGACATATATCGGCAGAAATTCTCTTTCCCGCAGTGGAATCGCAGTATTTGCAGCCGAATTGGGAATGTGCACGAAAATCAATGATTGTAAAATGGTTAGGTGAAACAGTGCGGTCTTCTCTTCCTGTTGCTCCCGGCGATCCCGGGCGCGCAAAGGGAATGAACCAAAATCCCCGCTCCTGTACACTGGAATGTTCACGATTATGAAAAACAAGCTACCAATCGGCATCCTCGGCGCCACCGGAATGGTCGGCCAGCGTTACATCCAACTGCTCGAAAACCATCCATGGTTTGAGATAACCTGGCTTGCGGCCAGCGACCGGTCAAGCGGTAAGACTTATGGCGAAGCGGCCAAGTGGCGGCTCGATACTCCGCTGCCCGAGCGCATCGCCAAGATGACCGTGTCGCCGGCCGAGCCGGAGGGCGCGCCCAAGATCGTCTTCGCCAGTATTGACGCGGCCATTGCCCGCGAGATGGAGCCTAAGTTTGCCGCGGCCGGCTGCGCGGTGATCTCCAACTCCAGCGCTTTTCGCATGACGCCCAACGTGCCTCTGGTGATTCCCGAGGTGAACGCCGATCACCTGCACCTGATCGAGGAGCAGACTTGGCGCAAGGAATCGGGCGGGTGCATTGTTACCAATCCGAACTGCTCGACCATCGGCCTGGTGATGTCGCTCAAGCCGATCGAGGAGCGCTTTGGCATCGAGCAGATTTTTGCTGCCACGATGCAGGCGGTCTCGGGCGCGGGCTATCCAGGCGTTGCGTCCATGGACATTCTGGACAATGTGGTTCCATACATCGGCGGCGAAGAAGAGAAGATGGAGAACGAAACGCTCAAGCTGCTGGGCGCGCTTGCGGGCGGCACGGTTGCGCCGCTGGCCGCGCGCATGACCGCGCACTGCAATCGTGTATCAGTGGTGGACGGGCATACGGAGTGCGTCTCGATCAAGCTGGGCAACAAGCTGGGCCGCAAGGCTACCCGCGAAGACATTCTGGCCGCATGGGCTGAGTTCAAGCCGCTTGCCGGGTTGGGATTGCCGTTCGCTCCCGAGCAGCCGGTGGAGTGGGCTGAGCAGAACGACCGTCCGCAGCCTCGGCTGGACCGCAACCGCGGCCGTGGCATGACGGTGACCACGGGAAGACTGCG
>CAYZVG010000389.1:0-2862 GCA_964481595.1 uncultured Occallatibacter sp.
TGCTTGCCGCCGGACCCTGCACTCCGGTTGCCGACGCCTGATCCCGGTTGGGCGCCTTTCCCATGCCTTTGTCCATGGCTTCGTTGGCCAGGCGATCGGCCTCTTTGTTGCCGCCGCGAAGGGTGTGGCTGATCTGAAAGCCCTCGAGCTGGCGCGAAAGCTTGCGGGCTTCTTCCCAAAGCGGGCGAAGCGAGGGGCTGGCTACCTTGTACTTGCCCTGCATCTGCTTGACCATCAGCTCTGAATCGGAGATGACGCGGAGACGGGTAGCGCCGTTTTCGATAGCCCAGTTGAGGACGGCGAGAAGGCCCGAGTATTCGGCGACATTGTTGGTGTGAATGCCAATGAAACCGCTCAGGCGAGCAACCGTTACGCCTTCGGGGTTCTCAACAACTGCACCATAACCTGCGGGGCCGGGGTTGCCGCGGGATCCGCCGTCGCAATGGGCTGTGGACCAGCCGCTGGCGGAGCTGGAAGAGGCAGAACTGTCAAAGAGGTTCGCTGTCATCGCTTTCCAGTGTAGCCGGGCGGCCTGGGGTGGATCTGCAGGCCTTACCAAAGTGCTATACAGCACAGTATTACGATGACCAAACGTGCTTTCCGGCGTCTACCCCAGATATAGAGGCAAGAGCGGCATCTCCCCCTGGATGCCGAAGGCGGATGGGCCGCTACGGAGAACTTTTTGATGGCGACTGAAAGTGCCGGTTTCCCGGTTTCTGCGGCTGGAATTGCGCCCGTTTTGGCACCCGGCTTGGGCTGGCCTGCCGTGCGGAGGGTAAAATCCTCAGCAGGGATGGCAGCCACCAGAGCAATGGGCGGGACAGGGCGCGACGGAGCGAGCCGGGACGAGAACCGCGAGCAGTTGCGCGCTCAGGAGATGGAGCTGATTCGCGAAGCTCAGGGAGGCTCGCGTGCAGCTTTTGACGCGCTTGTCCGTCAGTATGAACACCAGGTGTTGCGGCTGGCGCTGCACCTGACCGGCAGCGAGCACGACGCGGAAGACATTTACCAGGAGGCGTTTTTAAAGGCCTTCCGGTACATCGGCAACTTCCGCTTTGAGTGCTCGTTCTACACGTGGATTTACCGGATTGTTACCAACCTTTGCCTGGACCAGTTGCGGCGCAAGAAGACGCGGCGCGAGGATCATGCGGTGGTGTTGGACCACTCCGGAGACGAGATCGACGTTCTGGCCTCAGTGTCGGACAACCGGTCATACTCGAATCCCGCAAAGGAGCTTGACCGGAAGGTGCTGGGCGAAAAGATTCAGGCCGCGCTGGTAAAGCTGACGCCGCGCGAGCGCATGGTGTTTGAACTGAAGCACTACCAGGGTTTGCGTTTAAGAACCATTGGGGAGATGTTGAACACAACGGAAGAAACCGCCAAAAATACGCTCTTTAGAGCGACCAAAAAGCTGCGTTCGCAGCTTGCGGATCTGCGTTAAGCAGATGCCGCGCGGCGGAATAGCAGTGAGTAACTTTGAAACATTTTCAGGGGCTGGAAGGACGTAGATTATGAATTGCGAACTTGCACATGAACAGATTGTGACGGCGGCCTACGGAGAGCTGCCGGACGAGAAGGTACACCAGCTTGAGCGGCACGTGAAGGAATGCGAAGACTGCCGCAAGGAGCGGGAGCTGCTGTTGGCGCTTAAGATTCTGGCCGATGCGCTGCCGGTGGAGGAGCCTTCCCCGAACCTGATGGCGCGCAGCAGGATGCGGCTGGACGACGCGCTGGACGCACTGCCGCCGAGGCGCTGGTATGAGCGGCTGGCGCAGAAACTGATGAACAGCGTGGCGAGTCTGCAGACCGCTCCGGTGGCGGCAAGCCTGCTGCTGGTTGCAGGCTTGGGAGCCGGAAGCCTGGGCGGCTACGAGTTTGCGCAGAACCGCGCGGCCCATACGGCGACCTCTCCAACGGTGACAGCAACAGCCAAGTCCGCAACCGATAAACCTGCCTCCGACGGTTCCTCACTGGCCAATGTGGCCAGCGTTTCAAGCATTGTTAGGCAGCCGGGCACGGAGATGGTGGAGGTGCAGTTTAACCGGCTGGTTCCGGGTAAAGTTCAAGGCTCTCTGGACGACCCGGCGATAAGGCAACTGCTGATGGTGGCGGCAGCAAACCCGGCGTCATCGGGAGTGAGGGACGACTCGGTTGGTCTGATGGCGGCCGAGTGCCGCGCGGGGCGCAGCTGCCAGGCCGCAGGAATCCGCGACGCGCTGATGGTGGCGCTGCGCCACGACAAGAGCGCCGCTGTACGCGAAAAGGCACTGGAAGGACTGGAGCCGTATGTGGCGGAAGACATGCGCGTGCGGAACGCGGTGCTTGAGGCACTGCTGAACGACGACGACCCCCGCGTCCGCGCCCAGTCCATTAACATTTTGACGCCGGTTGAGGCAGATACGAGCGTTCGGCAAGTACTGTACACGGTTTCAAATTCGGACGACAGTCCCCATATCCGGAATGTCTCACGGCAGGTATTGAGCCGGGAGCCTGAGATTCAGTAGCAATGTCTTATCTTTCCCCTTATCGCGCCGTTCAAGAGAGTGCGAACCGGGAACAAGGAAGCAGCACGCGGAGATGGAAAAAATGAAGTACCTTTCGAGGCCGTATCAAACTCTTGGATTGGCGCTGGCGGTGTGCTCCGGTTTGGCGGCGGGGCCGCACGGACGGGCACAGGCAAACGATCTTGGTCCACTGATCGCGGCCGCGGGCGCGCCGATGCTGTCGAGCGCGCAGGGCTATCTGGGCGTGGAACTGGCCGATGTGGATAGCGAGAAAGCGCAGGCGCTGAAGCTGAAAGATGCGCGCGGCGCGGTGATTACGCTGATTGACCACGATGCGCCGGCCGGGCAAATTGGGCTG
>CAYZVG010000390.1:0-2852 GCA_964481595.1 uncultured Occallatibacter sp.
GCCGTAGAACTCCAGCCTTTCGCTCTCGTCCAGAACCTTTTCTCTGGTGTCGTAGCGGAAGATGAACGAGTTGAGGATGTTGCCCTTGGCGCGCTCAAGTTCGTCGGCAGTGATCGGCGCCGTATTCATCCCGGCGATCTCGGCCATGGCTGCTTTGATCGCGTCCACGGTCGAAACGCTCTTGGTCAGCACTTCCACCTGGAATGTTCCCGGATGATCGTACGTGAGGCCGAATCCGCCACCCACCGCATAGGCCAACGCCAATTGCGTACGGACCTTTTGAAAGAGCCGGCTGCCAAACCCGCCGCCCAGGATTTCATTCATCACTGCGATCGACGGCACATCGGGGTTGCGCCGGTCGACGCCAATCCCAACGATCTGCACATTCGATTGGTTCACATCTTCCTTGTCGATGACGTACACGCCGGGCGTGGGGCCGGGGAACTGGTCATGGCGCGGAGGCTCCGGAGTGACCGCAGGCAGCCCCTCAAATGCCGCGCGCACCTTTGCCTCCATTGCCGCGGGATCGAAGTCGCCGCTGATGCCAACGATCAGCTTCCCCTTCAAGGTTTTGTCGTGCCACGCCTGCATGTCGTCTAATTTGACGGCGCCGATTGTTGCCAGCTCCGGCTGGCGCGTGTAAGGGCTGCTGACGCCGTAAACCAGCTTTGCCGACTCACGCTGCGCGATTCCATCTTCGTCGTCGTTGCGGCGCACGATGCCAGTAGCTTCCTGCTGCTGGGCGAGCTGCAGCTTTTCTGCGCTGAACTTTGGATGAAAAAGCAGGTCCATGGCCAAGGAAAAGACCTGATCTGAGTCGCCCTTCAACGAATCCCACGAGAGCGCGGTCGAATCGTCATCCCCACTGGTTTCGATGTGCGCGGCTTTCGACTCAAGCAGATCATCCATTGCGTCGCCGTCCATCGTTGCGGCGCCGCTGGTACGCCAGGTCTGCCCGTAGAGGCCGATAAAGCCGGCCTTGGACGGGTCTTCGTCGCGCGATCCGCCCGGAATGAGCACCGAACCGGAGACGAACGGCAGCTCATGGTCTTCCTGCAGGAAAACAACGATGCCATTCTTCAACTCGATCCGCTTGGGCTGCTGGGGGTGGAACTCATGCAGCTTTGGTACAGGAATCTTCTCCCACGGCTTGGATTGCTGGGAGGTTAAGCGCAATGGCGCAGCAATAACCCCGAGCAGGATCGCCGCCGCAAAAATCTGGTTGGCTCGAATCACTGGCGGTTTAATCATTGCGCACCTCCGTCCTTCTTCGCGGACGCGGCCGGCGCTTCGGTATCGATCTCCGCGGTCGTGCGGTTCGAGGGCACAAACACCTGGCTTGCCACGCGCCGGATGTCGGCCTTCGTCACCTTGTCCACCTTGTCGAGTTGCAGGAAGAGCTCGCGCCAGTCGCCGTAACGTGTCTGGTAAGCTGCGAGCGAGTTCGCCAGCCCCTGGTTATCGGCCAGGCCGTGCAGCAGATCGGCCCGCGTTCGCGTTTTGTACATCTGCATCTCGGCATCGGTCACGTCTGTCGTCTTCAGCTTTTCGATCTCTTTGTGGATGGCATCGCGCATTTCCGCCGGAGTGTGGCCGGGAAGCGGAACCGCATAAAACGCGAAGAGGCTGGGATACTTCTCGCCGGGGAAGGGGCTGAATCCTTCAGCCTCCGCAGCAATCTGTTGCTGCTCAACAAGGCTGCGGTAAAGACGCGACACGCGCCCGTTCGACATAATGTCGCTGATGGCGTCGTAGACCGCGTCATCGGGATCGTGAATGCTCGGCCGGTGGTATCCCTCGATATAGAACGGCTGCGTCTGCTCGTGAATCACAACCGTCTTCTCGGCGAACTGCTTGGGCTCGATCGTCGTCATTTCTTCCGGCTTGGGTCCGGCCGGCACGCGGCTGAAATACTTTTCCAGGATCGGCATCGCGGTCTTGGCATCTACATCGCCCACAACAGACACAACGACGTTTCCGCCGGCATAGTACTTCTTGTGGAAGGCCATGGCCTCCGTCGCCGTAATCTGGCCAACCTCGCTGGGCCAGCCGATTGAGCTGCGGCCGTAGTTGTGCGCCACGTAGGCCGTAGCCACAAACTGCTCGATCAGCCGCCCGATAGGGTCGGAGTCGACGCGCATGCGGCGCTCCTCCATCACCACGTCGCGCTCCTTGTAGAACTCGCGCGGAACAACGTCGGCCAGGCGCCCGCTCTCCATCCAGGCCCACAGCTCCAACCGGTTTTCCGGCATCGACCAGAAATATTGAGTGTCGTCGAGCCCGGTCTCCGCATTCAGACCATTGGCGCCGTTCTGCTCCGCGACCTCGGTGAACTGGTTGGGGATAACGTATTTCTCTGCCTCAGCCTGTGCGGCGATAAATGCCTTCTTGAGCTCCGCAAGCTTTTGATCATCGCGGCCAACCGGCTTCAGGTATTCGGCCTCGTAGGCGTCATTGGCCGATTCCACCTTTTCCAAGGCGACCTTTTCGGCGGCGTAATCCTTGGTCCCGATCTCGGTTGTCCCCTTGAAGGCCAGGTGCTCAAACATGTGCGCCAGGCCGCTGTCGCCCGTGGGGTCATTCACGTCGCCCGCGTCAATCAGCGTGTCGTAGCTGAATACCGGCGCGTCAGGCCGCTCACAAATGATAAGAGTGAGCCCGTTGGGCAGCACCTTGACGGTGATCCGCTGCTCAAAGCTTTTCAAATCCTGGCCATACGTGCTGTTCCATGCAGGCACTGCCAGCATTACGCCCAACAGACCGGTCCAAAACCGGCGGGAGAATTTGTACTGCATCCGACCCCCTTCATCGAGGAAACTCATTTGCTGCCGATGTGCTCTCTTCCAAACTAT
>CAYZVG010000391.1:0-2852 GCA_964481595.1 uncultured Occallatibacter sp.
GGGAGTGGGTGGTAGCAATGGAATCGAAGATGAAAAAGTGCTCTGCGACGGAGACTAGAGTGGCCGATGTGCTGCTGGCTTCCGATGCTGTGCCTGCCAAGGTGAGTGCTCATGTTGTGGAATGTGTGCCGTGCGGGGTCGAGCTGGAGGAGCTGCGCGCGACGATGGTGCTGCTGGATACGTGGGAGGCGCCGGAGCCGAGCCCTTACTTTTTGACTCGCCTCAATGCGCGCCTGCATGAGGAGCGGCAGGCAGCGCCAGCTGGATGGTTTGAGAATCTGCGTGCGCGCTTCACCTACGGAACTCATATGCACACGCGCCCCCTGGCTGCCATGGCTCTGACGGTGGTTCTGCTGCTGGGCGGCGGCACCTACCTGGGCATGACGAATTGGGAACAGCCGGCTGCCCCGCCGGAGGCTGCGGTGGTGCACGATTTGCAGTTGCTCGACAACAATGCCCAGTTGCTCGACCAGCTTGAAGCGATTTCGAGTACCGATAGCAATAACGAGAATTAGGATGGAGCAACCAAAGCAGGGCCGAGGTGTTTATCTATTTGTTGATTTGATCGGTTGAGAAGGGCTTGGGAGAATCAAATGAAGGGGGCAGCAAACGCGGGCGTCGTAAGAGTGGCGCAGAGGACGGCTTTGACTTTGGCTGTCGCGCTTCTTTGCCTGCCCTCAGCATGGGTGCGGGGCCAGCATGCAGGCGCGCCGCACGCCAGTTCTGCGCCGCATTACTCGGCACCACGGGCGCCAGCCAATAGCAGCCAGCCTAAACCACAGAACCAACCACGGCCAGCGCCGCAGGGCTATGGCAACCCGCAGTATCGTGGGGCTGAACCGCAGGGTGGTGGCTATCGGCTTGGATCTGGATTTGGATCAGGCAATATGCCTCCGGGAGGCAATGCCCGGGGGGTGCATCCTGCGTTGCCTGGTGCGACGTATCAAGGCCAGGGCTATGCCAGGCCCGCCTATTCGGGCGCAAGCTCGTCGTACGCTCCTCCCGGCCATCTGGGCGCATGGCTTAATTCGCATCGAGGCGTTCCCGCGCAAGACCAGGAGCGCATGCTGCGTAACGATCCTAGCTTTAGCCGACTGCCGCAGGCTCAACAGCAGAGGCTGATGCAGCAGCTCAACCGTGTGGATCAAATGCCCGAAGCGCAGCGTGAGCGGACCTTGGCGCGTGCGGAGAATCTCGAGCGTCTTTCACCGCAGCAGCGTGCGCAGGTGCAGGAATCGGCGCGCCAATGGAGAATGATGCCGGCTGATCGGCAGGCGATGATGAAGGGTGCGTTCCGGGATCTGCGCTCGGTGCCGCCAGACCAGCGGGAGACGGTGCTGAATTCGGCGCGGTATCAGAACGCGTTCAGTCCTGAGGAGCGGGGGATTTTGTCGAACATGCTGCGGGTTGAGCCTTACCAGGCGCCGCGGTAATTCTTCGGCAATAGTAGCCAAGCGCTGCCACGTCGCCAACAAGAGGTTGCTCTCTTCGGGCGTCAGTTCCGCTTTAAATTAAGCGGCAGCGGGCCAGATTCCGCTTCCTCTTCGCGGCCGCTGAGCAACCAGCCGGCGCTCGCTGCGATGAGAAGAATTCCCAGCCCGGCACGCAAACGGAGAGAGGGCCGCAGGACAAGGAATCCCACAACATTTACGATGAGCGGCGCAACCACAAAGCGGGTCGTCATGCGCACTGCGGACATGCGGCGCATTAACCAAAAGAGCAGCAGCAGTGCCGGTAACTCGACGACAGTGGTCCAGGCAATCTCCGGGCCTATGATAGGGCCGTTCCAAGTCGGTGCTTCGCTCACCAGACTCGCCGCAGTGAGCGCTACAGCCGCGGTTGCGCCGGCAATGGCCGCCGCGGCCGCAGCGGACTTCAATGGGAGCTCCGATATAAAACGCACTGCCCAACAATTGGTTGCAGCTACGCACGCGACGGCCAGAATTATCGTAAAAAAGGCGCCCACTCCGCCCAACGTACGCGGTATCAAGAGAGGAAAGACGCCCAAGGTTCCAAGCACGCAGCCGAGCGCCGCCAGAAGGCTGCCCTTGCTTTGCGACTCAGTCAAGCGGCCGAGATAAGGCTCGAATGCAACCGCGAAGACGGGAGCCAGCGAATAGAGCGCGACGCGGGTCAGGTCGGGAATATAATCCTTCGAGGCTTCGCCAAGCAATGCCGGGACGACAAACAGGCCCACGCCAATGAGCACTGCATCCCAGAGTTGCCGGCCGCGCGGCCAGACCGCTGCAGTTACCAGCGCAATCATTCCGGCCACGACTGCCAGCGCTCCAAGGTGCATGGCTTCGCGCTCAAAAGCGGGCAAGCCGGCAGCAAATATGGCGGGCATCAAGTCGGATCGCAGCGAGCCCAGCGACCAGAGCAAACAAAGCAGCAACAGCGCCGCCACCGGCACTGCGTCTCTGATGGCTCTTCCTCGCTCCTCGCTCATGGCCTGGATCAAACGATAGCTTCCCCGGGCCGCAACTGCAACCCTGCGCAGCGGCTGCTCCATATTTTCATCCAGCCCTCGGTTACAATGAAGGTTGGGTTACCCCGAATTTCCGCGTAGAGAAACGCAAGCACAGCAAGGAGTTTTCCTCTTATGGCGATTCCCGCCACTCAAATGCGTCCTGGCATGATCATTAAGCATAACGAGCAGTTGCACCTGGTATTCAAGGTGGAGCACCGGACCCCCGGCAACCTGCGCGCCTTCATTCAGGCCAAGCTGCGGAACCTCAAATCGGGGGCCATGTTCGAGCACCGCTTTCGCTCCGCCGACGCCATTGAGCGCGTCGTGGTGGACGAAATCGCCATGGACTTCCTCTACGCCGACGGCGATGACTACTACTTCA
>CAYZVG010000392.1:0-2828 GCA_964481595.1 uncultured Occallatibacter sp.
TCATCGTGTCCCAGCCGCCCATCACGCCGGCCAACCCCAGCGCCTTTTCCTCGTCGGCAATAATCAGGTCCTCGGCGTCGAGCGTGCGCTCTACTCCGTCCAGCGTCTTCAGCTTTTCGCCCTTATGCGCGCGCCGCACCACAATGCCGCCGGCAATCTTGTCCAGATCGAAGGCGTGCGTCGGCTGGCCCATCGCCAGCCACGCAAAGTTGGTCGCGTCCACGGCGTTTGAAATCATCTTCTGTTCCAGCAGACCAAAGTAAGTCGCAATCTCCGCGCCCGCAAACCAGTCGCGCGAGCCGGCGATCGTCACGCCGCGCAGCACCCGCGCCGTAAACCGACCGCAAACATCCTGGGCCTCAATGCGGACAGGGAAGCCCTTGGCCGCGGGCTTTGCCTCAGGCAGCGGAAAGCTCATCGGCTTCAGCTCCACGCCATAGATCGCCGCCGCCTCGCGCGCCACGCCGTAGTGGTTCATCGCGTCCACGCGGTTGGTGGTTATGTCCATCTCGTAGAGCGAGCCGTTGCCTTTGCCCAGCGGATAAATGCCCTCGACGGCAATCCCGCGCAAGGTCAGGTCTTCGGCAAGCTGCGCATCGTCAACAGGCAGTTGCGGTAAGTAACTGCGAAGCCATTTGGTAAGTATCTTCATAGGGTCTCAATCAGCAAGTTAGCCAGCGCTGCGCGCATATAGCTAGTTAGCGAGTTAGGGTGCCGAGTCACTGTCATTGGGTCCCCAGCACTCCAAGCAATCCATTGATGAGTTTGGCAACTTCAATTGAAAGGCCGAACAGCTTCTCGGTCGGATCTGACTTCATAAGGCCCATATCGCAGGCGAGCTGAAGCTGGGTTTCAAGTTCGTAGAGCGAGCCGCGCGCCATGCCTAATGAATTCCTCAATTGCGGATCGGTCAGTCTGCCATGTCCTTCCGCAATGTTGCTTGCGACGGAAACAGCCGATCGCCGAAGTTGCATCCGCAGGCCGAACATCTCGGACTTTGGAAACTCTTCCGTAGCCAGATAGACCATTCGGGCCAGTTCCATCGCCTTCTGCCAAACCAGTAAATCCCGGAAATGTCTGGTTCTTGCCATCTCAGCTCGCTCTGCCACAATCCGGCTAACTCGCTAACTTGCTATGTGCGCAGAGCGCACGCTAACTCGCTGCCTCTACACAAACTGCCCAAGAAATCTCATATCTCCGGAGTAAAAGCTCCCTATCTCCGAGATCCCATACTTCATCATCGCGATGCGTTCCACGCCCATGCCGAACGCAAATCCGGAGATTTTTTTCGGGTCATACGCAGGTTGCTTTTCCGCGGCAAACGCAAACACTGCGGGGTCCACCATGCCGCAGCCCAGTAACTCAATCCAGCCCGAGTCCTTGCACTTGCGGCAGCCTTTGCCGCCGCAGAAGATGCAGCTTATCTGCACGTCCGCGCTGGGCTCGGTGAAGGGAAAGAACGATGGAAAGAACCGCGTCTTTACCGCCGAGCCGAACAGGGCCTTCATGGCGTGGTCCAGGGTGCCCTTCAGGTCGCTGAAGGTAATGTTGGTGTCCACGCACAGGCCTTCCACCTGGTGAAAGATGGGTGAGTGCGTTGCGTCTGCCGCGTCGTTGCGGTGTACCTTGCCGGGAATCACGATCCGCACCGGCGGCGCCTGCCGCTCCATGGTCCGCATCTGCACGGGCGAAGTGTGCGTGCGCATCAGCAGGCGGTCGCGCTGCGGCCGCCGCTCCTGGCCGGCCACCACCAGCGTGTCCTGTGTATCGCGCGCCGGATGGCCCGGCGGAAAATTCATACTCTCAAAGTTGTAGAAGTCGGATTCGACCTCCGGCCCCACGCCCACGGAGTAGCCCAGCGCCGCAAACACCCGCACAATCTCGTTCAGCGTGCGGGTAATCGGATGCTCTGCGCCCACCAGCCGCTCGGTGCCTGGCAGCGTAATGTCAATCGCCTCGGCCTTCAGCGCCGCGTCGGTCGGCCCCGCTCCGGAGACTTCTTCCAGCAGCTTCTCCACCAGATCTTTCAGAACCTTGAAGCGCTGCCCCACGGCCTTTTTCGCCGGCCCCGGCGCGGCCTTCAGGTAGCGCTCCGAGACCTCGTTGAGCAGTCCCTGCTTGCGCCCCAGCCATTGCAGCCGGAACGCCTCGCCGTCGAGTGCGCCCACGTCTGCGCGCGCCTTTGCTTCCAGCGCGGCAAAGGCCTTTTCGAGCGAAGCTTCGTCAAATGCCGTCAGATTTGGAATCGATTCGTTTGTCATGCGTAAAGAGCAGGATAAATCATTGCATGGCGCAGCTGCGCTAGCGCAGCAGTCGATGCCGCGTCCGCATATTCGCCAAACGCAGAGCGGCCCGGAGTCCTCTCGGACTCCGGGCCGCTTTTTCCGCCAGTCGTATTTCGTCTATTGCTTTTCGTCTAATGCTGCAATCGCTTAGGCTGCTTTCACGCTTGCCAGCGCGGCCTTGGCCTGTTCGACCAGTTTGGTAAAGCCGGCGGCGTCATGCACGGCAATGTCGGCCAGTACCTTGCGGTCTAGTTCTATGCCGGCCTTCTTGAGCCCGTTGATGAACTGCGAATAGCTGGTGCCGTTCAGCTTGGCTGCGGCGGAGATGCGCACAATCCAAAGCGAGCGGAACTGACGCTTCTTCTGCCGGCGGCCAACGTAGGCAAACTTCATGCCGCGTTCAACGGCTTCCTGGGCTGCCTGGTAGAGCTTCGATTTCGTAAGGAAATAACCGCTTGCGCGCTCAAGAATCTTTTTGCGGCGGTCACTCCGCTTGGTACTGCGTTTTACGCGGGGCATAACAATTTCTCCATTTTGCGTTCG
>CAYZVG010000393.1:0-2822 GCA_964481595.1 uncultured Occallatibacter sp.
TTACGGATGGCTGCATCGACTGGGCGGAGACGCATACGCTGCTGGAAGAGCTGGCTGGAGCGGTACGGAAGAGACGGGCTGGGTAGGCCTTCGGCCTAGCAGTTTCGGCTCTTGAGGCCGTGCTATCCCAGGTCTGAAAATCCAGATCTCCACCCCAGCGGGCCAAAAACGCCCGTTGGGGACCCCGGCCTGGGGCACCCACTTTCATTGCTTGATTGAGATGTGGACCGTCTGTCGTGCTATCCCACCCATCGTGCGATGAAACTGCACGATGGATGGGGCACCAAGTTTTCGTTGCCTGATTGAGATTGAGTAATCCAGATTCATTGCTTGATTGAGATGCGGGTACTCAACTCAGTGCGAGGTTTCGATGAGGTGGGAGATCCAACGGCTTAGACTGACGCCTTCGGCTGCCGCGCGCAGCGAGGCCTTGCGGTGCAGTTGTGGATCGGTGCGGAGCAAGATCCTGCCGTTGCAAGGCTTGTCAGGCTGCTGCCCCTCTTCCGTGCAAAACTCCAGATAGCTGTCGATGCTGTCGCGAAATGCCTTGGTAAGCTCCTTGGCCGTCGATCCTTCGAAGTGAATCACGTCGCGCAATCCGGCTACGGCTCCTGAAAACGTGCCCTCTTCGGCGTCGAAATCAATGGGGCCTGAGGTGTATCCCTTGTACTGCATCATGGCTTGACTCCTGCGTGAACGAGGAACTGGCGGACAGCCTCGACCGCTCCCTTTTTGGTTTCAGGCCTGGGGTGCGGACGGTGAAAGACTGCGGTGACACCATTGAGCCTTGCAGCGACGCGGCTTCCGGCGCGTTCGCTCACTTCGCCTCCCAATGCCCGGATCAGCGATTCAATGGCGGCCCAGCGGATATCCGCCTTGGTTGGCCGGGCGAAGATTGCGTTGAGCGTGGCTTGCTGCGCTTGATTCATCAACGGAAATGCTAATCCGATTCACTCCCGAGCACAATGAAATGATATCACAATCCGATATCAAAAAACGGGGACACAGGATGCGAGCAGGCACAGTCTATGATTGTGTCGAGCACCGCATCCAGACATGACCTCAATCTTTATTTCGGCAGGCGAAGCGAGCGGCGAGCACTACGGGGCTCTGCTGGCCGCGGCGCTTAAAAAGCAGATTGCCGAAGCGGGAGAAACGGCGGAGCTGTTTGGCATGGGCGGGGAACGGATGAGCGCGGCCGGCGTGGAGTGCGTGGTGCGCTCGGAAGACATGGCCGTGATGGGACTGACCGAGGTGATCCGCCACTTGCCGCGCATCTACGGGGAGTTTCGCAAGCTGAAACGGGCTATACGGGAGCGGCGGCCACAGGCGGCGGTGCTGATCGACTTTCCTGAGATTCACTTGCGGCTGGCGCGGGAGTTCCATCGGCTGGGCATTCCGGTGATTTACTTTGTGAGCCCGCAGATATGGGCGTGGAAGAAGCACCGCATCCGGCTGGTGCAGCAGTATGTGCGCAGAATGCTGGTGATCTTTCCATTTGAAGAGGCCTTTTATCGCGGACATGGGGTTGAGGCGGAGTTTGTCGGCCATCCGCTGGCGGAGATGCCGCTGCCGACTGTTTTACGCGAGGAGTTTGCGCGCGAAAACGGACTGGACGCGGCCAGCACATGGATTGGCGTACTGCCGGGCAGCCGGCCGCGCGAGATCGCCGATCACTTGCCGGAGATTCTGAAGGCGGCACGGATGCTGGCCGAGCTGCCCTCATCGGCGGGCAAGCCGTTTGCCTTTCTGGTGCCGCTGGCTCCCACGCTGAGCCCGGCCCAGCGCGCGCAGGTTCATGAGATTGTGCGTGAGCACGGATGCGGGCTGACGGTTCGGCTGGTGGAAGAAGCTGCGGCAGCGCTTTTGCACGCGCGGACATCGATTGTGGCCAGCGGCACGGCAACGGTGGAGGCTGCGCTGATCGGCAATCCATTTGTGGTGATTTACAGGGTTTCGCCCATCACTTTTGCGATTGCCAAGCGGGTAGTGAAAGTTCCGCATGTGGCGATGGCCAACCTGATCGCCGGCAAGCGGGTGGTTCCGGAACTGATTCAGCATGACTTCACGGCAGCAAATATCGCGGAACAGTTGGAAAGCCTGCTACCCGACGGGCCGGCTCGCGAGTCCATGATGAGAGAGCTTGCGGAGGTCCGCGAGAAGCTGGGTTTGCGGCGGTGCGGCGAAGACGACACAACCGGCGGAGCGATTGAGCGGGTAGCGGCGATTACCTGGTCGGAAATTGCTGTGGCGCGAGCTATTGAGGCAGGACTGCGAAGGAAGTTATGAAATGCACGCAATTTCAGAAACTAAACATCCCCTCAGAGGCTAAAGCCCGCGTTTTTATTGGCTTCTTACGGCACGACTGAAGTCGTGCCCTGACGCGATGAGGCTTATTCAGAGGTTCCCGAGCGCAACTCTGAATAGAATCGAGATGTACGCGACTAACGACTGGCCGGACAAACGGCGGCAATGCAAGGGTGACTGCGATGCGTGAACGAGACCTGCTTTCCCGAAGCTTTTCAGGATTCCAGCGCGGCGTGAAGCCGATGGCCACGGCAGCCGCCTTTCTGGCGGCTCTGTTTGCTGTGCTTCCCCTTGCGGCGCAGAGAGAACGGCCGGCGCTGAACATTACCGGCTACACGATCGATGCGGAGCTGGACACGACTGCGCATCACATTACAGCGACGGCGGTTGTGGCCTTTACCGCGCCCGCCAACCAGGAAGTGGTGACGTTCGGCTTTCATCCGGCGCTGAAGGTGACCAAGATTACCGACGAGAGCGGCAAGCTGCTGGACGGCGAACGGACCGCCGATGGGTCG
>CAYZVG010000394.1:0-2813 GCA_964481595.1 uncultured Occallatibacter sp.
GCATGGCGCCGATCATGGTTGCGCCGCCGGCCATGTCGTACTTCATCTTCTCCATATCCGCGGAGGGCTTGATGGAGATGCCACCGGTATCGAAGGTGATTCCCTTGCCCACCAGGCCGAGCACAGGCCCATCCGCAACGCCGGCAGGCTCATAGCGCAGCACGATGAGCGCAGGCGGCTCCGCGGAGCCTTGCGAGACGCTCCAGAATGCGCCCATCTTCAGCTCGTGGAGCTTCTCGGTGGAGTAGACGTTGCATTCGAGACCCACTTCCTTGGCCATGGCCGCGGCGCGCTCACCCAGAACGGTTGGCGTGAGCTTGTTGCCCGGCTCATTGACCATGGAGCGCACAAAGTTCTGGCTCTCGCCGACGATTACGCCCTCGTCAAAAGCGGCTTGCAGGCTTTGCTTGTCTGCTGCTGCCGGAGCCGCGACGGTGAAGCTGGCCAGGCTCTGGTCTTTGCGGTCGCTGCGGTAGGTGTCGGGATCGAAGTCGCCGACAAACGCACCCTCGACGGCGGCGCGCGCGCAGGCTGCCGCAGGCAACGGGTCGGCTTCAGGCAGAGCAAAGGCCAGATCCTTCAACCCGCGCGGCTTGGCAAAGCGTACAGCGGTTCCCGCCGCGTTGCGCACGCTGCTTACCTTGATTTTTGCCAGCTTGCCGAGGCCGACGATGAGCAGACGCTTGGCCGCAAGCCCTGCAGGCGCATGCAGCAGCAGGGTCTCGTTTGCGCCGGCTTTAAACTCGCCACCAGCCAGAACGGCGGCAGCGGCCGCGATTATGGCAGCGTCGGAGGTCAGGAGCTGCGGCTCGGCCTTGGCGTCAGGCCCTTTGGCGGTCTGGTTGTCGGCGGCCAACACGGCCAGCAGTTCGGTCTTGATTCCAGAGAGCCTTGCTTGAGTGAGTTCAGTGCGCATATTGCTTATTGTTGATGCCCGCGGCGGCTTGTGGCAAATAGATGGCGCGTATGGCACGTGCTAAGGCGCACAAACGATGGGCTGAACGAGGCGCAGAGGCGATTTGCGCGCAAAAGCTGCGTGCTGTCCCCGGTCCCCAAAAGCGAGGGACCGGACTCCCTCATCATGGACGGGAAAGATCGCCGGGATTGAGGGAGCCGCCAGACGACTATCGCAAGACTTCCGCATGGCAGTCTGGCGGCGTAGGCTCAAGAGCTGTTAGATGGCTTACACGAGCTACAAGCGCCGGGACCGTGGTTGTTACTGTGGGCAGTATTCGTTGTAGCAGGCCGTGAGGCAGGACCCTATGCAAACACCTTGGCAGTATTGCAGATTTTCGTAGATAGCCATGCAGCTAGTCATGCATTGGTTTTGATTGTTTCCACATGCGGTCGCACAGCTCTCGTAGCCGGGAGTGGTGCAGCTAGGATATTGCGCGTAAATCTTGTAACTTCCTACCAGGAGCAACGCGACCATTGCCAGTTTACAGATAGCCCTCATGAGATCCTCCTTTGGATCGGTTGATGGTTATTGTTGTGCAGATTGCTTACCGCAGGACACGCTCAAGAACTTTTTGCTCGCTGCCATCGTCCTGCTTGCCGAGCCACTCTTCGAGAACCTTACCCTGCGGGTTGACCAGCAGCATTGTGGGTGTACCCTGCACGCCGATCTTCCCCAGATCAGCAGAAACCACGCTGGAAGGAGCAACTTGCGCCTGCTGAAGGAAGGACTGGGCCTCGGCGACCGGCTGCGGAAAAACAGCGATAACGTCGATCTTTCCTTTGGTTTTTTCGGCGAGAGTCTTATAGAATGGCAGACTATCTTTGCAGAAGTGGCACGTGGTGGAGATGGCCACCAACAAAGAGTTATGTACCTGGTTGAGTTGCGTGCCGGGAAGAGTTACAGACGTGCCGACGAGAGCACGGGGCGAGTTACCAGATTGTTTATGCTTGTTGAATTCCCCGCGAACAACAACAAACAAAAATACGACCACGCCAACAATCACGGCGATGTTGGCGATCTTCTCAATTAACTTCACTTTGAATGTCCTCCAAATTACTCAATAAATTCCATTGCGGAACCTTAACGCAGGAGGGGCCCAGGTGAGCTTGATTGAATGCGATAACACTATGAGACAAGGTGGCGGCAGATGTCAACTGAAAACTTACGGGAAGCCTGTAATTAATTTAGGTAATATGTTATGGTTATTAGTTAGTTACTCTACGTATCAGGCTAAGTCCTACAGATATTTATGGCGGAGCAATTTGTGTCGATTCAAGACATAGTGTGTCCAATAGATTCTATCAATGCAACAGGCGGGCGGCGCGATCTCAAGTCGCAACTCTATCAAGATGCGGGTTGCTCCCGGTCGCCTTGCTTAGCGGCCCATGCGGTGTTTGCTGGCGTTGATGGCGGCGCGGGCTTCGCGGTCGGCTTCGTGGCGGCGCTCGGTCTCGCGCTTGTCCCAGTCCTGCTTGCCCTTGGCCACGGCCAACTCGCACTTAACGCGGCCATTACGGAAGTAGAGCCGAGTGGGGATGAGCGTATGGCCCTTGATCTGCGTCTTGGAGAGTAGCTTGCTAACCTCGGCCCGATGCAGCAGCAGCTTGCGCGTGCGAGTTTCGTCGTGGTTGGCAATATTGCCGTGGGAGTACGGCCCAACATGCATATTGAGCAGAAACGCTTCGCCATCCTTGACGAGGCCGTAGGCGTCTCTCAGGTTGGCCTGGCCTTCGCGGATGGACTTGACCTCGGTTCCGCGCAGGGCGATGCCGGCCTCGAACTTTTCCAGGAGAAAGTAGTTGTGGGCGGCGATGCGGTTGTGGGCGGCGTCGCGCTCTCCGGCAGCCACGGGGTC
>CAYZVG010000395.1:0-2796 GCA_964481595.1 uncultured Occallatibacter sp.
CCCAGCAGATACGCCCCGGTCAGCTTGAACCCAATCGCCCAAACTTGGTGCGTCACCGTCCCATGCGGCAATCCCGCAAAAAAATGCCCGGGCAGCAACACCCCTGCCAGCGCCGCCGCAATCACCGCCGGCCACCACCGCCAGTCCAGCAGCAGCCGCATCACGCGCCGCCACGGCACCCGCCATCCCCACTGTGCCGAGGCCATCGCATAGGGAATCAGCTTTCCCGGAACCGCGATCCAGCGCAGCACCCACTCCACAAACGTGAGCCATTTTTGAATGTGCTCAAACGTAAAAAGCGTTGCCCGTGTCTCGGCCGAGGCGCGCGAGTTCAAGTATCCCGCCCACTCCGGAATCTTGTCGTCGCACCAGTCCAACACGGCCCACGCGGCAATAAACAGCGCAACCCACGCGAGCAGCGCCATCGCGCCCCACACCAGCTTCACGCGCCGTCCATCGTCGCCGGCCAGGGCGCGCATCGTCCCCGCCTCAAGCTCCAAAAAGCTGATGGCCAGCAGCAGCGGAACCAGCAGCTCCAGCGCTACCTGCCACGCATGTTTCTCCGGCAGCCGCGTCCACCCCAGCCCCAGCAAAATCAGAACCAGCGTCAGTCCAAACTGCGCGATAATCCAGCCCCATGAGCGGCCCAAGCGGCCCAAAAAATCCTGTGCGCGATTCACTGTTGCACCTCCAGCGTGGCGGCGTCGGTCGTCGTCTGCACATTCGATTGGTACATGGGCCCTGCCTGCGCCGGGCTGATCTGGAACCTGCCCGGATTCACAACCTTCAGCAGATACACATACACTCTCCGCTGGCTAAAGTCCGTATTGAAAAACGCTGCCC
This sequence comes from uncultured Occallatibacter sp., assembly GCA_964481595.1. Classification (GTDB taxonomy): domain Bacteria; phylum Acidobacteriota; class Terriglobia; order Terriglobales; family Acidobacteriaceae; genus Telmatobacter. Next base: position 844 of record CAYZVG010000395.1, read on the forward strand.
GGTCGTCGTGGAACTCCTTGCGCGTAAACCAGTCGGCCCACCAGTCCGGCTTGTTGTTCAGCTTGTACAGGCCGGTCTCGCTCAAAAACTCCGTGCCCGCCGGAATCGGATCCTCAGCCATCAGGTACTTCCAGTCCGTTCCGTTTAGCGCCAGCTTCACTGCCACAATGTCTCCCACATGAACCGCCCCTTTAATCGGCACCAGATCATAGGTAATCGGGTCGGTCGGTTTGTCCTGCCGCTTCTGCAGCAGGTAGTAGTCGCGTGTAATGTTCAACGCCAGCTTGCCCTGCTGGTACAGCCGCTTGTCGGCGGAGTACCACGCGCTCTCCGTTGCCCAGTAGGTAATTCCGTTGCCGCTCTTGCGCACCGTCACCTGTCCGCCATTCCCAAGCTGCGCCGCCGGAATCTGAATCCGCCACGGAGCACCGAACCCATCGCCGGGCGCAAAGTGCTTTTGTCCCGCGCTCTTCCCGTTCACCAGCACCTCCACGTCCGAACTGTTGGCCAGCTCGCCGCTCAGCGTCAGGTAGTCGGTCAGCCCTTCGATCACCATCGCCGTCTGCTTTGTCGAGTACCAGTAGTCTCCCTCGCGATGTCCTGCCAGCCACACTGCGGTCTTTGTCAGCAGTCCGCTGCTCCGGTCCTGCCTGGTCAGCAGCTTCAGCGCAAACGCCGTCGTCTCGCTTGACGTATCGTCCCAATACTCAAGCAGCCCGTCGTAGTTGCCTTCCCAGTGTGCGTCAATGTCTGTAACTCGTGCCTTCTTTTCGAGCAACACCGCGGCCTCGTGCGCCCGCGTGTCGGCTGCCGCGTCCAGCGCCAGTCCAATCAGCGCCAGCCCTTCGTCGCTCACCTTGCCGCGGCTCTCCCACGCCTTGTCCAGTGCGTCCTTCGGCGCGCCGCCGGTGGTGGCCAGCGCGTACACCACGTACGCGCGCAGGTCGGGAACCATATCCGGATGCGCCGCCAAGGTTGCCGTAAGCCACGCTCGTCCCTTCTCCAGATTCTGGTTGCCGTTGATCGTGCGTCCTGCCTCGCGCGCCTGTCCCAATCCGCTCACCACATAGGCGGTCATAAACACGCGGCTCGGGTCGTCCGGCCACCATCCCCATCCGCCGTCGTCGTGTTGATAGCTCGCCAGCCGCTCCAGTCCCGCCTGCGTCATGTCGTTCAGCGTTGCGCGGTCAATCGGCGACTTCAAATGCAGCTTGTCGATCGCCTGCGCCACAATCAGATCCGGCAAGAAGCTCGACATGGTCTGCTCCGTGCATCCCCACGGATAGCTCACCAGATAATCGAGCGCGCTGAACACCGTTCCCGCCACGCTCGGCGCAACCGTAATCGTCAGCGACCGCGAAGCCGCATCCGAACTTGCCGGATAGTTGTACGTCCACTGGCTCTGTCCCGCGCCTGAGAACACCGTGCCCGAGCCCGTCTGCTTCTGCTTTATGCCATACGGCAAAACCGGCAGCGTCATCTGCACCGCGTCCGACTCCTCGTTGGTCAGCGCCTTCGCCGTCAGCACCGCGCTTCCAATCGCCGGCGATTTCACGCGCCAGTCCACATAGCTCTCGCCCTTCGCCGGCACGTTGATCTTCTGCGTCTGTCCGCTCACCACCGTCACGCCCGCAGCATCCAGCGCAAACGTCACGTCCTTTGCCGTGGCCAGGTAGTTGTGCGCAATCACCCGCAGCACCGTCTCGTCGCCCTGGCGGAAGAAGCGCGGCGCGGCCAGCCGCACAATCAGGTTCTTGCGCACCAGCACGCGCGTCACCACGCCTCCCGCCTTGCCGTCGTCGGTCATTGCGCGGATCGTCGTGCGCCACGTCGTCAGCGCATCCGGAAAATTGAACTCCACGCGCGCATGACCATCCGCCCCGGTCCTCACGCTGGGATTCCAATACGCCGTGTCGGGAAACGCCTTGCGCACCTTCGGCACCACCAGGTCCG
>CAYZVG010000396.1:0-2785 GCA_964481595.1 uncultured Occallatibacter sp.
CGACGGATTCATAACCCGTAGGTCGGCAGTTCGATCCTGCCCTCCGCCACCAATTGCGACTTGCGAAGTTGAAAGGTTCCGGGGGCGGTGTGCCTGCTATGCTGCGGGCATGAAGCTGAGGGTTCTTGCCGGAGGGTTGGCGTTGGCATTGGCGCTGGCCGGGTGCTTTGCAGGGCAGCACAACGCGACTGGAGCCGCGGGAACGCAGTTGGACTCGCCGGCGCAGGGTAGTTCGCGCTATGCGGGTCCAGGGGCTGTTTTCGACTACTATCTGCTGAACCTTTCGTGGTCGCCGGAGTTTTGCTACGCGCACCCTTCGGCGGCGGAGTGCGCTGCCCATGCGGCGTTTGTTTTGCACGGCATGTGGCCGCAGAACAACGACGGCACGTATCCGGAGAACTGCTCGGAGGCAGCCGGGCCGGCGAACCCTGCGCAGTATAGCGACATCTACGCCGACCAGGGACTGCTGGCGCATGAGTGGCGCGCACACGGGAGCTGCTCGGGGCTGAATGCGGACGATTTTTTCAGCGCTGCTCGGACGGCCTACCGCTCCGTGAAGATACCGCCGACTCTGAGCGGTCTCACCTCGCAGACCTCGATGCCTCCCGATCAGATACTGGACATGTTTGCGGCGAGCAATCCGGGAATTCCGCGAGCGAGCTTGGCGCTGAGCTGCGGCAACAACTATTTGACTTCGGTAGAGGTATGCCTGGACAAGGGACTGCACCCGACGGCGTGCGGGGCGATCCGCACTTGCCGGGCAAGGATGGTCAGGGTTCCTGCGCCGGGGCAGTAGGTGGATGGGCGGGCGGGGCGACGATCATTTCGGCCTCAATGGCTAGCGGACTCGTCCCACTTGCCGGCAGCCGGACTGCACAAATGTTGCATGAGAATTTGTGAAGAGTGAGCTGTTCGATACAGTCGGCACGGTTATTTGAACCTTAAAATACACCTGTTTTAGAGAGTTTTCAGGGGCCGCCTTTGGGCGCAACCTCGCCACTTTTGATTTTTGTCTCTCTTCCCGGCCTGCTTTGGTTCCGATACATCTGTTTGGACCTAATCTATGAAAAGAGTTACCGGCACGTCAGTACGGCAGTTCTCTAGCCTGAGCGCAGGGCAGGGTGAAGACCGCTTTGCCGCGCCGCGCAAGGCCTGGCGCTGGAATCCGATTGCATGGACGAACTACTGGCGGAAGTACGAGGGCGGTGTGAGCCGTCTGTTTTGCGCGGGCGACTTTCTTGAGGCGATTGCCGAGAAGTCGTGGCAGGTGGAGGCGGGCGGGATGACGGTTTCGCGCGCGGCCTTTTTTCTGCCGGGGCAACTGGAGCGCGTAACGGGGATGGCGTATACCGACGATCCTGGGCGCGATATGCGGGGAGGGATAACCACTCTGCAGCCGCCGACGCGCGCCTACCTGCTGACTGACGTGACGCTGCTGGATGGCTCGCTCTACAAAAGGGATAAGCGGCTGGACATGCATGCGCGCATGCGGCTGAGCAAGATTGCCCGCTACATTCCGCGCATGAGGGTGGAAGACGAGGTGGAGCAGGCGGCCATCTACAGCTCGTATGACGGCAATGAGTTTTTTGGACTTTGGCTGACCGACGATTGCCCGAATTATCTGCTGGCGAAAGAGGCGGGGGTTCCGGTGACCGCGCTGGAGACAGCCAGCCCGCACATGCTGGAGTACGAAGCACGGCTGGGCATGACGCCGCTGCGCACGGGCGGCGCGCTGCTGCACAAGGCGACTCTGTTCGACGACCGGTGGGGAAATAATCCAGGGAAGCACGGACGCCTTGGCCGCGTGCGCGAAAGACTGCTGGCGGGGTTGACGGTGAAGCCGCACCCTGGCGTGTTTATCTTGCGGCGCGACTCAGGCAAGCGGCGGACGATGCACAACGAGGTGGAGCTGGCCGAGTACCTGCGCGAGCGGTGGGGCTTCAGCATTGCGGACGTGACGCGCGAGGACGCAGCGAGCATTCTGGCCAAGTGCGCGGGAGCGCGAGTTGTGGCGGGAGTGGAAGGCAGCCACCTGATGCATGGGCTGATGGTGTTGGAACAGGGAGCGTCCGTGCTGACGCTGCAGCCGCCGGACAGGTTTTGCGGCGTGATCAAGCGTACGTCGGATATGGAGTATCTGAATTACGGGTTTGTGGTGGGACGTGCGGAGGAGGGCGGCTTTCGCGCCGATGTGGATGAGGTCGAGCGCACTCTGGACCTGTTTCCCCAGTCGACAGGGTTCGGTGTACCGGCAGTGCGCGTGCCTGTTGCTATGCGGACGGCGAGAGCGATGGCGACCATGCGCTCCCATGCGAGAGGCAAGTCAGCGGCGGGGTTAACGGCTTGATGCGCGCCGCGGGATAGACCGAATACCGCTTGAGCCGCGCGGGCCGGCGAGCGGGTTTCACACTACATCCAAGGTTGCATTGCTCCTACACTGTCGTGGTGTGGCCGGGGGAATTGCGCGCCGCCGATAATATCCAGTCAGATTCAACTGGCCACGGACTTGCGCCGCGCGGGCAATGCCTGCGAGACATTGGCGGTAGGCTCCAGTAGAATCGGCAGTGTAGACGCACAGAGAAGCAATGGCCGGCAGATGATTGGCAAGGCTCCCTGTGGCGGCTGAAAAGGATTTGAGGAAGGACTCCGTACGTTGCATGTCAACCTCTAACCAATTTTCGGACACACTTGGATCAAGCCCGCTTTCGGTGGCCATTGTGAGCCCGAGCGAACACCATCGCAACGCGGCCATCAATGGCCTTGACCGCTATCCTGACGTGCGCAT
>CAYZVG010000397.1:0-2779 GCA_964481595.1 uncultured Occallatibacter sp.
GCGGTTGGGGAAGGCCGCGACAAACTCCCGCGAGAGGATGCGCATGTAGCCGGCCAGGCAGACCAGATCGACGCCGTGCGCATGGAGGCAGGCGATCATGGCGGCGTCGTGCTCGGCGCGAGGGCGGCCTTTTGAGATCAGCAGTTCGTGCTTCAATCCCAGTTCGCGGGCGGCGTTGAGGCCAGCGGCGTCCGCCACGTTGGCAATTACCACGGCGATCTCAACGCCAGGCAGTTTGCCTGAACGGATGGACTCGGCGATGGCCAGAAAGTTGGACCCGCGGCCTGAGAGCAGGATTCCCAGCTTTACCGGACCCGAGGTCGACGAGCGATTGCCCCCCGGCTGCGATCCGCTCATGTGTACTGCACCCGGCGCTCGCCCTTGACGATGCGTCCGATGACGAAGAACTTCTCTTCAGCCCGGTCGAGCAGGTTTTTGGCGCGCGTAAACTTCGCCGCCGGTATCGCCGCGATGAGGCCAACGCCCATGTTGAAGGTGCGCATCATCTCCTCGTCGCTCACCTGGCCAAGTTGACGCAGATGCTCGAAGATGGGCAACACCGGCCAGGAGCCGATCTCAATTTGCGCGGCAGTCCCCTTGGGCAGAATGCGCGGCAGATTCTCGGTAATGCCGCCGCCGGTGATGTGGGCCATGCCGGTGGTGAGGCCTGCCGTGACCAGCTTCTGGATGACGTGCAGATAGCTGCGATGGGTCTTCATCAGCGCCGCGCCGGCCTTCTCTTTAATGGCGGTGACGTATTGCGTGGGCTTGTAGCCGGCCACCTCAAACAGCAGCTTGCGCGCCAGCGAGTATCCATTGGTGTGCAGGCCTGTGGAGGGGACGCCGATGAGCACATCGCCGGGCTTGATGCCCGCGCCGGTGACCATCTTGTCGCGGTCGACCGCGCCCACGATGAAGCCCGCCAGATCGTACTCGCCGTCGGCGTAGAAGCCGGGCATCTGCGCGGTTTCTCCGCCGATGAGCGCGCAGCCATTGGCCTTGCAGGCGTCGGCAAGGCCGGAGACGACGTCTTCGGTGACCTCGGGATCGAGCTTGCCGGAGGCAAAATAATCCAGGAAAAACAAGGGCGTTGCGCCCTGCACCGCGATGTCGTTGACGCAGTGGTTCACCAGGTCCGCGCCCACGGTCTGGTGCAAGTCGAGCTGGAAGGCCACTTTCAGCTTGGTTCCCACGCCGTCTGCCGAGCTGACCAGGATGGGGTTCTTCCAGCGCTGCATATCGAGCCGGTAGAGCGCGCCAAAGCCGCCGATGCCGCCCAGCACATTGCGATTGAAGGTCTTTTGCGCCAGGAACTTGATGCGATCCTTGGCGCGGTCTCCGCGGCTGATGTCCACGCCGGCATCTGCATAGGTTACGGATTTTTTCTCGGGTTTTTCAGGCACGGTAAGTGCTTCCTTGTCGTAGGACTAAAAGCGTTTCCGGATTGACTGCTACATGCTTGTTGCGGCTGCGCCGATCATCTGCGCAAAGCACGCACAAAGGATGATGCGCCCGGAGCATTGCTCACCATGAACCGGAGACGCTGCAGCCGGCTGGATTGCCCGGAAACACCGATTCTAGCAGGATTAGCGGGTGCGGATGGCTTAACCTGTGCAAACTGGAGAGGAGTTTACAACAGATGCCCAAAGAAAAAATGGAAAGTCGGCTTGACACGGAGTGAGAGTCGGGCTACTCTGGGATGGAAAGTTAGCTTTCCATGACGGCAACGATCACAAATCGCGTGAAGGAGCTTCGCACGGCGCTGGGCTGGACGCAGGAGCAGCTAGCCCAGGCGGTTGGCGTTTCGCGACAGAGCATCAACTCGATTGAGCGCGACCGCTACGTGCCCAGCCTGGAGCTGGCGCTGACCTTTGCCCGCATCTTCTCGTGCCCCACCGATGACATCTTTCACCTGGAGACAAGTGCATGACCCACCCAGTGCTGAGCAGAATTCCGATCCTGAAGAAATTTGTGGACGAGCGGTTCCTGGATCACCGCCGGCGCTCCTCGAGCATTGCCGGATTTACGACGCTCTTTGCGGCGCTCTGCATCTTCGAATACCGCGCGATCTTTAAGCACATCATCAGTTGGGATATGGTCGCCCTGATACTGATCTTTGCGGTGGTGAAGACGTCGATCTGTACGTGGCTGCGCTATCGCGACTGAAACCGGAAACATTCCGATCACGAAAGGAGAAATACCCATGTGCCTGGCAAGAAGAAACCTGAACCCGAAAGCACGCCGATTTATAGCGATTGGCAATCTCTGCCTGTTTACCAGCATTACATTGGGGCTGTTCGACAAGGACATTCGTCCTGAACACGTCATGATCTATCACTTCACCCGCGGAGCGTTGCTGGGCCTGGCCATCTGCTTTCTGTATGCAACCGCACGGCTTTCGCGTTGCGGGCCGCAGAACCAGGGCTGAGTCGCCGGAGTTTTGTCCGATTCGGTGTTGATTTGAAGTGGAAGGAGCACGGCGATGATTCTTCGCACCCTCGATAACGAGCCATCGAAGGCCGTTCCAGTGGCCATGACGCTGATTGTGGTTGGGCTTTCGATTCTGACGATCGGCATTTGCTGGGAAAGGTTTGTGCCGATTGCGCCGCACATTGGAACCGACTGGAACGACTTTTTCCGCGGGCTGCTGTTCGGTCTGGGCATCACGCTGGAGATCAGCGGCGTGGTGATTGCCGCACGCGCGGCGATCGCTTCAGCAAAGCAGCGCAAGTAGTGCTTCGACCGCATGGTTTCGTACCTTGAGTTCGTGCTATCCCAG
>CAYZVG010000398.1:0-2772 GCA_964481595.1 uncultured Occallatibacter sp.
TCAGGCTTGACAACGATGGAGCGCACTTCGCACAGATGCGGCCCGTAAAAGTGCAGCGCGCCGCAGCCGAGGAAGACGCCGCCGTCCGACTCCGCAACGGTAAAGTCACGAATGTTTTCGCAAATCTCCGCGAAGGCGCGCTTCAGCAGCGTGCCGTCGGTGGAGAGAGAGTTCACCAGGTCGTAGACATTTGTCGCGTCCTGGAGCAGCGCTTTACGCACCAACATGAACAGCCTCCCCCTTATTTTGATGCGTCAGCGCCGCAATTCGCTTCTCGGCGGCATCGAGAGCCGTGCGCACCCTTTCACGCGCGGTTCCACCTGTTACATCGTGGCAATCGAGCGTTGCATTCAGGGTGACGGCCGCGAAAAAGTCCTCAGCGAATTCAGGTCCGAAAGCACGCAGTTCATCCAGACTCAGATCGCCGAGTTCCACGCCCTTTTCGAGAGCATAGCGCACTGCATTGCCAATCTTCTCGTGCGCCGTGCGGAAGGGAACGCCCTTGTGCACAAGGTACGTTGCGGCGGCCATCGCGTTCAAATATCCGGTTTGCGCGGCTTGATTCATGCGTGCGTAATCGAATTCAAGCGCCGTGGTAAATCGCGCTACGAGCGTGAGTAGTTGTGCTACAAAATCCACGGCAAAGACCGGCTCCTGCGTCTCCTGCATGTCTTTGTTGTACGCCAGGGGCAGCCCTTTGAGTTGCAGCGTTACCGCTTGAGCAGCTCCGTGAATGCGGCCGACCTTGGCGCGGACCAGTTCGGTTAAATCCGGATTTTTCTTCTGCGGCATTGCGCTCGATCCCGTAGAGAAAGCCTCGGGAAGCAGAGCAAAACCGTATTCCGCAGTGGCAAACAATGTGATCTCTTCAGCAAAACGGCTCAAATGCAATCCTACAACGGTGAGCGCCTGTAGATATTCGAGAATGAAATCGCGATCGCTTGTCGCGTCCATAGAGTTTGCCGTCGGAGCCGTGAATCCAAGCTCTTTCGCGGCGATGTTCCGATCGAGAGCAAGCGTTGCGCCAGCCACAGCGCCGGAGCCAAGCGGGCAGTAGTTCAACCGCGCCGCGCAGTCGCGCAGCCGCGAGGCATCGCGCAGCGCCATCTCAACATAAGCCAGCAGCCAGTGAGCCACCAACACCGGCTCGGCGCGCTGCAAGTGTGTATAGCTCGGCATCACCGCGTCTTTTGCGGCGCGCGCCTTGCCGGCCAATGCACCGGCCCACTGCGCAAGCCCGTCAACTACGGAATCGATCTGGCTGCGGACGTAGAGGCGCAGGTCGGTGGCGATCTGCTCGTTGCGGCTGCGGCCCGTGTGCAGCTTGAGCCCGAGCGAGCCAACGCGCTCGGCCAGCTTCAACTCCACAAAGTGATGAATGTCTTCTGCGGTTGCGTGATCGCGCACCTCGGCTTTGCCGGCGGGCGATTGATGCGCCGCGGCCAGAGCGTCCAGCGCATCGCGGAGCGTTGCGGTCTCAGGCGCGGTGAGGATTCCCGCTGCGCAGAGAGCGGATGCGTGAGCCTTGCTGGCGGCCACTTCCTGTTCAAGCAGACGCCAGTCAAAGACGATGGACCGTTGCCACGCTTCGAACTCGCGATCCAGCGGCTCGCGAAAGCGGCCCGACCACATCTTTACGCCTTGTTGTTCGTTTGACATCGATTCAGACATACCTCACGCTATTCCTTTTTCTTGCTGCTGCTCAGCATGGGCATCTCATTGCCTGTGCTGAGAGTGATGAGGCCGCTGGCAGCGTAGGTAAGCAGCTTGTCGCGGGTGTCGGTAATGTCGAGATTGCGCATGGTGAGCTGGCCGATGCGGTCGCGCGGAGAGAATGTGGATTCGGTCTTCTCCATGCTCAGGCGCTCGGGATGAAAAGTAAGGTTCGGCGACTCGGTGTTGAGGATGGAGTAGTCGTTGCCTCGGCGCAACTCGAGCGTGACTTCGCCGGTGATGGCTTTGGCGACCCAGCGCTGTGCGGATTCACGGAGCATGATGGCCTGGGAGTCGAACCAGCGGCCCTGGTACAGCAGGCGGCCAAGCTTGCGGCCGTTGTCGCGGTACTGCTCAATGGTGTCCTCGTTGTGGATGCCGGTGACGAGGCGCTCGTAGGCGATGAAGAGCAGGGCAAGGCCGGGCGCTTCGTAGATGCCGCGGCTTTTGGCCTCGATGATGCGGTTTTCAATCTGATCGCTCATGCCCAGGCCGTGCCGTCCGCCGATGCGATTGGCTTCGAGAAGAAGTTCGACGGGATCGTCGAATGCGCGTCCGTTGAGCGCGACGGGAAAGCCCTCTTCAAAGCGGACGGTGACCTGTTCGCGCTGGACTTCGACATCGTCGCGCCAGAAGGCTACGCCCATGATGGGCTCGACGATTTTGATGGAGGACGACAAATACTCCAGATCCTTTGCTTCGTGCGTTGCGCCGAGCAAGTTGGAATCGGTGGAGTAGGCCTTCTCAGAGGACATTTTGTACGCGAAGCCGGAGCGCTGCATGAATGCAGACATCTCCGCGCGTCCGCCAAGCTCGTCGATAAAAGCGGCGTCGAGCCAGGGCTTGTAGATCTTCAGACTTGGATTGACGAGCAGGCCGTAGCGATAGAAGCGCTCGATGTCGTTGCCTTTGAATGTGGAGCCGTCGCCCCAGATGTGAACGTCGTCGCCCTTCATTGCGGCGACCAGCATGGTGCCGGTGACGGCGCGGCCGATGGGAGTGGTATTGAAGTAGGGAACGCCAGCGGTGCTGATGTGATAAGCGCCGGCCTGGAGCGCA
>CAYZVG010000399.1:0-2766 GCA_964481595.1 uncultured Occallatibacter sp.
ATGATCGAAAAATGCGTTGATCTGAAGGTGAGCCGGCTGATTGTGTGCGACACCAACGGCGGCTCAAGCCCGGAGGAGGTCTCCGCGGTGATGGGAGGCCTGATTGCAGGCAACCCCAAGGGCAGCTTTGGATTTCATGGGCACACGGATCGCGGTCTGGGAGTTGCCAATACGCGCGCGGCGATTTTGGCCGGCGCGGTTCAGGTGCAAGGCACTCTACTGGGAACCGGGGAGCGTTGCGGCAATGTGAATTTGACCACCGTGATCGGCGGCATGCAGCTTCGTGACGAAGCTGAGTTTGTGCCGCCAGCGTCGCTCACCGGCCTTACCGCGCTTGCGCACTCGGCTTACGCGGCGTTTGGGCTTGAGGCTCCGCACGGCACGCCGATTGTTGGCCCCGGCGCGTTTGGCACGTGGGCCGGAATGCACGGCAGCAGCGAGCGCAAAAATCCAGGCGCGTATCTCTGGTGCGATCCCGCCAAGGTGGGGGCGAGCCCGGTGATCGGCGTGAATGCGCAATCGGGGCGCGCGAACATTGTGCTGTTGTCTGAAGCTCTGGGCGTGCCGTTGACTTCAGCGCAGGCGCAGACGCTGATTGACGCCAACCAGGGAATGATCGACGGCGGCGCGTACACGGTGAGCGAAGACTCATTCAAGCTGGCCTGCATGCGTGTGCTCGGCACGCTGCCTGAACGCTTCAGCGTAAAAAGCTGGCGCGTGCTCGATGAATCGGACGAAACCGGCAACCGCTACGTGCAGGCTTCGATACAGTTGTCTATCGGCGACGGAAAGATTGTGACCACGCGCGCCGAGGGCGCCGGTCCGGTGGACGCGCTGACCAAGGCGATGCGCCGCGAATTGGAGAAGTGGCATCCAGCCCTTGCGCACATGCGGTTGGGCACATTTACCGTAGCCGCGATTGACGTTTCAGCGCAAGACACCGCGGCGCACGTTCGTGTGACTGTGAGCTTCAACGCGGACGGTCATGAGCCGTGGGTGATGGCCGGTGTAAGCAGCGATTTGAATCAGGCCGCGCTGATGGCCATTGAGGACGGGTTCCACTACTGGCTGCAGGTGGGCGCGGCAAACTGATTCGCGCGTCTCTGCGGTTGCAGGTTTAAGCAAAGCGCAGCGATACGCTACCCGCAGTCGAAAACCGCACATCCGCGCGCGAACCTGCAGAAGCGAATGTTGCGCCGGTCCAGCTTCCGGTGGTGATCCAGCCACCGCGCTTCAAACCGCCGGTGCGCGCAGAGCCCTGATTGGCGAGGTAGAGCACCAGCCGTAGCAAGTCGGTCCCCGCGGTGTTCGATCCGGTGCGGGCCACCGCAATGTTGCCATCGACGGACAGAGTCACGGATTCCGCGGCCCAATCGATCTGCTGCCAGTTTGCTACGGCGGGTCCGTACACAAAGCCGCCGTGCATCTGCAGATCCTGCATCATGGTGAAGCGCGCAACCTGCGTTGGCAGGGTTAGTCCGGCTTCAAGCTCTTCGATTGCCGGATGGCAACTGGCGATGGCGGCCACAATCTCTTCGCGGCCATACGGCGTCTCGCGCGGCGGCAGATCCTGGCCGATGAGAAACGCGATCTCCGCTTCAAGGCCGCGCAGGCGATGCCTCGGCTCGCCGAGCAGGCTTCCGTCTTCGCAAATCCAATCCGAAATCATGGGGCCAAACAGCGGCGTCGCGTCCGCGGCTGGCGCTCCCACTTTCCATGCGGATATGCCGCCGGGCTGCAGGCTTTTGGCCATGGCGTCCTGCACAAAGCAGGCTTCTTCAAGCGAAGCAGCCTGCAGGGTTGCGGGCAGATCGTCGAGCGGAGTTGCAGTGCGGCGCGCCTTGAGCAGCAGATCGGCGGCTTCGAATAGGTTGGTCTTGCGAGCTTCGGAGATCATCGTTTCCAGTGTGCATCAACCCGCCCGGTTATGTCTTGCCGGCGCAGTCGCGTGCCCGGAAGATATCGCGTGGGTGATTCCCATCACAGCGATCCCCTGCTGCATAGCGCAAACTAACGCGGGCTTTTGGGAGAGTGTCTTGAGCTTCAAAAAGCCCGGTTTTATGCACCAAGGAGCAGTGAATGGCGGACGCAGGCAAACGCGATCGCGGATTTTTGCGAATCGATGAGGACGAATGCAAGGGCTGCGGGCTGTGCATCGAGGCTTGCCCGCCCAAGGCGATCGCCATGGGCGAAAGCTTGAACCACTATGGCTATCGCACGGCGCATTACGCAGGCGCGGGCTGCACCGGCTGCGGAATCTGCTTCATGGCCTGTCCCGAGCCGGGAGCGATTACGGTGTATCGCGAAACGGTGGCCAGCGCAGTGCCGATAGCGGCGCCGGCCGGGACAGCGGAGGGCAGCCCATGCGCAAGCAACTGATGAAAGGGAACGAAGCGATTGTGAAGAGCGCGGTTCTGGCCGGCTGCCGCGCGTTCTATGGCTATCCCATTACCCCGGCAAGCGAGATTGCCGAAGCTGCAGCCGAATATTTGCCGCGGGCAGGCGGCGTGTTTCTGCAGGCGGAGAGCGAAGTTGCCGCCATCAATATGATCTACGGTGCGGCGTCGGCGGGCGTTCGCGCAATGACCGCATCCAGCGGCCCCGGCATCAGCCTCATGCAGGAAGGCATTAGCTACATGGCGGGCGCGGAGTTGCCGTGCGTCATCGCCGACATTACACGCGGCGGTCCGGGCCTGGGCAACATTGCCGCGGAGCAGGGCGACTATCACCAGGTGGTGAAAGGCGGCGGCCACGGCAACTACCGCA
>CAYZVG010000400.1:0-2766 GCA_964481595.1 uncultured Occallatibacter sp.
GGTCTGGATTTTCAGACCTGGGAGACCGCAAATGTTGGAGATAGTGCTATCCCAGGTCCCAAAAGCGGGACCTGGGGCACCCAGTCATTTTTGGATGGAGCAGACCTGGGCCACCCACCAAGATAGGGTTGCGGACCTCGGATTCGTGGTCTCCCGGGTGCCCAACTGCGAGGCACCCGGGGCACCCACTTTCAGTGGGAGAACTTGCTGCCCCCCGGCACCCGGGCCACCCGCCGAAGTACACCGGATGTTGCGAAGTTTGCGATGATCTCAGCAGCTTTTCGCGGCTCCCGCTGAAGCAACAGGTGCGGCCCATCAAGCACGGTCACAGCTATCTGCGGCTTAATCTGCCGAATTTCTTCGAGACACGAAGCCCTGACAAGACGATCTTGACTCGCCTGAATATAGAGGATGGGAACAGCGACTTGGCCCAACTCAGCTCGGACATTACATCCAAGCACGGCCCGGAGGCGCGAGGCCAGCACGATCGGGAGAACGGAAGAAACCACAGCCCGCACCTTCACCAACAATGAGGGCGGCGCATCCGGGCCAACGAGCCAAAACTTGGCTGCAAGGTTTGGCAGGGGGATACGGAATAGAAGTGGACCAAGCAACCTGCCGAGCAATTGCCGCCAGCCTATCACCGGACTTGTTGCGAACCCTGCACAGAGAACCAGCCCCACAAGATTTACTGGATTCGACGCCGCGTACTGGATCGCAAGCGGCGTCGAAAAGGACTCGGCCAAAAGTATGAACGGCCCGGAGATCGAGCAGGCTTCCCTCACGAAGTTCTCCAGCTCAGAATATGAAAGACATCGATTGGTTTGGTATCGCACCGTAACTGTTTCGAGCGTCTTGGGAAGGACCTCAATGAAGTCACTGAACAGTTGTCCCGTCCCGTCCATTCCGGGCAAGAGAACAAGTTTTAGCTCCGACGCAATCGATTCCTTATCCCCGAGTTTTGTCTCCATTGCTATCCGTCGTTTCGGTATTGTCTGTGAGGCACAACAGTGGACGGGGATTAGGACCGATTCGCTGGTTCCCTGCTCTTACGGTATCTGCGCCATAGGGAGTTCCATCACCGGGGTGCGCTTGCCGTCTTTGACGGCGTAGGCCCACAGGCCGTGGAAGTTGGCGCGAATGCCGGGCTGGGCTTTCAAGAACGCGCTGAAGACGGCGATTGCCTCAGTCCGCAGCGCAGCGGAGTCAGTCACCCCGCTCGACTCATAAGCCAGCGCCAGATCGGATTGGTTTAGCGTGGGGTCCAGCGCAACCGAATCGATCTTCCAGGTGCGGTCGCCCGCCGCGAGCGAATACGGGAAGGCATTCTCCGGAGACTTCTGGATATCGGCCTGCTCCTTGAGGAGCTTTTCAAGGTTGGGCGAAGAGACAAAGTCGAACGGGAGCTGCAGGAAATGCGCCGCGTCGTAGGAGTACCAGGCGCTCCACGGATCGACAGCGGCCAACGCACGGGCGCGCGACCAGAACCAGACGCCATCGTGGCCGTCGAATACTCCGGGATGCGTGGAAACGCCGCCCAGACGCCAGCTCTGACCATCCCAGGCGAGAATTATGCCGATTTGCCCCTGCATGGGCGCGCCGTTTGCGTCGGCAAAAACCACGGCGTAGCGCCCCGGTGGCAGAGCGTGCATATTTACGGTGACCGTCAACGTGCCGGCAGAATTGGAGCAGAAGAGCTGCGTGTCCGCAGTTGCGGTTTGCGACGAGGCGTCAAGCAGATAAATGCTGCGCAGTTGAGCGTGACCGCCCTTGACCATGGGCGCGGACTGCTCGATTGCTCCGCGAATCCCAGTCCACTCCGCCGTCTCGGCCGGCAAAAGAGCTGCCTGCAGCGTGGCGATGTCCTGGTTGACGACGGCTTGAGCCATACGGCCGCCGACGGAGCTCAATGTGGCGCGATCCTGGGGTGAAAGCTCGGCCTGCGAGGTGCAAGTGGCAGCCTGGCTGGCGACCGGCACGGCAAGCACGACGGCCACAATTAAAACCTTCCAGCAGAGGCGCATTTTTGCTGAAATCCTCTCTGCCCGCAAGCGGCTCTTCGAGCGCTCCTGGGCTATCATCAGTCTAGTACACAGGGCAGAAAAAAATCGCCCGCAGGACCGACACCAATTCTACTCGTTATGGAACAGGGATCAGGTGTCAGGGATCGAGAGACAGGAACCAGTCCGATGTACGAGTGCGAACCAATGCCGGGAAGAGTGCCTAATTTGGATGTGCGCGGGTGGAAGAGGACGCGCGTCCGCGGCGCAGCGATTGTCGTAGCGGTGGTTCTCGCAGCGGCCGCGCAGCTTTCCGCGGCGCAGCAGACTGCGATGGCGCCTGCTCCCACGAAAGCGACGGCAAGAAGGACGGTTCATGCGCGGAAGCGGCCTGTCGCCGCGCCAGCTCCCGTTGCTCCAATAGTGGCCGCACCGGCACCTGCGCCGGTGGCTCCTCCGCCGCCTGACTGGCCGGCGAACGACAGGCCGACCCCCGCCACGGTTGTCTGGAACAGCCAGGGATTGCGCATCGAAGCCGCCAACGCGAGCCTGAAGCAGATTCTGAACGATGTGGCGACGGCTACTGGCGCAAGGGTGCAAGGCATGAGCGGGGATCAGCGTGTCTTTGGATCGTTTGGGCCCGGACCGGCGCGCGCTGTGCTCTCTCAACTGCTGGAGGGCACTGGTTACAACGTGCTGATGATCGGCGATCAGGGCCAGGGAACGCCGCGGCAGATTGTGCTGAGTCCGCAGCCCAACGGTCCAG
>CAYZVG010000401.1:0-2756 GCA_964481595.1 uncultured Occallatibacter sp.
CCCACGCAATCCCGAACATGGTCAGGAAGGTGCGCAGCTTGTTGGCCATCATGGCCCGGATGACCTGGGCAATCGTATCTGAAAAACTCTGCATAGCGGTTAGACACCGACGGGGATGTTTCAGTAACTCATACGCGAGAGCGGTCCGGAAGGTTCCGTTGCCCGCAATCCGCTGCATCAAATCCTTGTATTCGCCGGTCCCTGCCCCGCTTCGGGAACCATCTCCGCGGCCTTTGCGTAATTGCAGATGACAGCGGCCCAGATGGACCGTCTCATTCTCAGGCTCAAGACAATTATCCCGCGCCGGATCGTCGTGCGCATATACCATTCGTTACGGAGGCTTTGTGGCTGCATCTCGCAAGAACAAACGATTCTGGATCTGGACCGGCGCAGTCGCATTTGTGCTGCTGCTGGTGGCCGGCGTGGCGCTGGCGCGGCTGGTAAAAGGCACATCCATCGATCCCAACCGGCTGGCCAAAGCGACGCGCGGCGATGTGGCGCGCTCGGTTGTGGCCACCGGCAAGATCCAGCCCATTACTGAGGTTGAGGTAAAGAGCAAGGCCTCGGGAATCGTGGAAAAGCTCTATGCAGACATCAACAACGTGGTGAAAAAAGGGCAGCAACTGGCGCAGCTCGACCAGGAAGAGATTCAGGCGCAGGTTGAAGCGCAGCGCGCTCAGTTGTCCTCTGCTGAAGCCAATGTTTCCACGCTTGAGGCCAGCATCGAGCAGGACAAAGTGAACGCCGCCGCGCCCGATCTGCCCATGTACAAGGCCACGCTCGATCGCAATCTTGAGATGCAGCGCGAAGGCATTGTGAGCCGCCAGGCGCTGGACGACGCCAACAAAGACTATCTTGCCGCGCTCACCCGCCGCGACGCGGCCAAGGCACAGATCGGCGTGGACGCCGCAAAGCTGAAGCAGGCGCGGGCGCAGGTTGCGCAGAGCCAGGCCAGCTTGAAGCAGCTTGTGGAGCAGCTCGGCTACACCACTATCGCCGCGCCTATGGATGGCGTCATCCTCTCCCGCGATGTGGAGATTGGCGACGCGGTCAGCTCGATTCTGGTGCTGGGCTCAACGGCCACTCTGGTGATGACCGAGGGCGATACCAGCGAGGTTTATGTGCAGGGCAAGGTGGACGAGGCGGACATTGCCCACGTCTACATGGGCCAGCCGGCGCGCATCAAGGTCGAGAGCTTCCGCGACCGGCTGTTTTACGGCAAGGTGACAAAGATTGCGCCCATGGGCGTTGAAAAAGATAACGTGACCACCTTCGAGGTGCGTGTCTCCATCAACAACCCCGGCGGCGAGCTGAAAGCCAACATGACCGCCAACGCCGAAATCCTGATGGACGAACACAAGGGCGTGCTGACGGTACCGGAGAATGCGGTCAGCTACGATGGCCAGAAAAACGCATCGGTCGATGTTCCTGACAAAAGCCAGAAAGACGGCACCCGCAAGATTCCGGTAAAGGTTGGGCTCTCCAATGGGTCGGTGACTGAAATTGTGAGCGGGCTGAAGGAAGGCGACCAGGTGGTGCTGCAGCAGTAAGGCCGGGACTGAGGGAAACTGACGTCCGCTCGGCCAGCTCTTTTCCTTCGCGGACATCGTTTTTTGCCCTGCGTGCTCGCAAGTCCTGTGATACGAGTCACAAGACCGGGTGAATGGTATCACTGCCCTTCTCTCTATCGGACGCGCAGACTCAAAGTCCGACGGGGTATCTGTAGGGTTGGCCCATTCGTCAGGAGGCGTGATGAGTTTTGCGACAGGGTTGAAGACCATCGTGGTCGCCACTGACCTGAACGGCCAGTCGGAAGCGGCCTTGGAGTACGCACGCAAGCTGGCGTCCAGCTATGGGGCGCGCATTGTGCTAGCGCATGGTGTCGATCCGCTGGAGTACGCCGCTGTGGATCAGGTACCGGGAACCCTGCGGAGCAGCCTGACCGAAGAAGCACGCAAAGCGCTCGACAACCTTGCCGGCGATCTGCTGCGCGACGGCATTCACAGCCACTCCGAGATTCGCCAGGGCGCGGTTGCGCAAATGCTGGTTGACGTGGCCCGGCAGTACGAGGCCGGTCTCATTGTCGTGGGCACCAAGGGCATGCAGGGAGCGGGTCCGGTCGTGGTGGGCGCAATTGCCGAGCAGATTGTGCGTTTGGCTCCATGCCCGGTGCTGGCCGTTGCCGCCGATTGGAACGCAGGCGCATTCCGGCCCACGCCCGGCGGCCCCGTGCTGCTGGCGATGGAGCGGAACGAAGCCACGCCGGCTGCGGTGGCGACGGCGCACTCACTGGCGCAGGTCTTCGCGCGTCCGCTGCTGGTGATTCACGCGCGCACTGCGGGCGCAACCAAGGACTGCATTGAACCGTGCGCACAGCCACTTGCCGAGTTCGGCATCCACTCAACCGCTGAGGTGCCGGTCCGCTGTTTTGTCAAGGATGGCGCACCCGCCGACGCCGTAGTTGAGGCCATTGGCGAGCACCATCCCTGCATTCTCGTTGCCGGAGTAAAGCGCGCCAGCCAGACAGCAGGAGCGCATGGCACCGCCTTCGCGCTGTTGGCGCGTTCTCGTGTGCCCGTACTCTGTGTACCGCCAGAGGTTGCCGTTGGTAAACCGGACGGAGAAGCGGCCATCGCGGCCGGGGCTGTTTAACGGCAAATGGAGCGAAAGGCCAGCCTGGCCCCCCATGCAGGCAAGGTAAAGCTAGAGCCAATGCCTCCTCTTATTCCATTCCGTCGATCGACATTTGAGGTATT
>CAYZVG010000402.1:0-2742 GCA_964481595.1 uncultured Occallatibacter sp.
CAGCTTTGCCGGGCAGATTCCCACATTTCTTTTTGCGCCGTTCGCCGGTGTGTGGGTCGACCGGCTCAATCGCCGGCAGGTTCTGGTGTGGACGCAGGCGCTCTCGATGGTGCAGTCGCTTGCCCTTGCCGCGCTCACCCTCTCGGGCCACATCACCGTTCACTGGATTCTGATTCTGTCCGTCACGCAGGGTATTATCAACGCCGTCGACATGCCTGGCCGGCAATCGTTTCTGGTGCAAATGGTCGAGGACCGGCGCGATCTAGGCAACGCCATCGCCATCAACTCGTCCATGGTCAATGTGGCGCGGCTCATCGGTCCTTCGCTGGCCGGTATGTTGATCGCCGCAACCAGCGAGGGCTACTGCTTTCTCGTCGATGGCATCAGTTACATCGCCGTCATCGCCTCTTTGCTGGCGATGCACGTGAGCGCTTCACCGACGCGGCGCGTGGCCACGTCCATGTGGCAGGAGCTGCACGAGGGATGGACCTACGTCTCGGGATTCATTCCCATCCGCATCATTCTCTCTCTGTTTGCGCTTGTCAGCCTCATGGGCATGCCTTTTGTTGTACTCATGCCCATTTTTGCCGCGCGCGTGTTGCATGGCGGACCGCATACTCTCGGTTTCCTGATGGGCGCAATGGGCGTGGGCGCGCTCACCTCCGCGCTCTCGCTGGCTGCCCGCAAGAGCGTGCGCGGCCTGGTTCGTATGATCCCCATTGCCGCTCTGGTTTTTGGCGTGGGCCTCATCGGCTTTGGCCTTTCGCACAACTTCTGGCTTTCCATGGTCATGGTGCTCATCGCCGGCATGGGTATGATGCAAGGCATGGCCGCCAGCAACACCATCATCCAGACCATTGTGAGCGAAGACAAACGCGGCCGCGTGATGAGCTACTACACCATGGCCTTTATGGGCATGGCGCCCTTCGGCAGCCTGCTTGCCGGCAGCATGGCCAATGCCGTTGGCGCTCCCTGGACAGTGGTCTTTAACGGTGCTGTTGTGGTGCTGGGCGCGGCTTGGTTCTTTACGCGGCTGCCCGCGCTGCGCCGCGCCATGCGACCGATCTATGAGGAACTAGGAATCATTCCCACACAAGGAGTGCAATCATGAGCGAACTTACGCTTGACCCGCGCACCACAGCCATTGTCGTCATCGACCTGCAAAAGGGAATTACCCAATATCCAACGACGCCGTTCACCGCGCAAACCGTTATTGCAAATGCCGCGCAGATTCTTGCCGCCGCCCGGCGCGCTGGCGCTCAACCCATTCTGGTTCACGTGCCCGTTTCCTCAGATGGGCGCGACCGCCTGCAGGCGATCGCCGATCAGCCGATGCGCACAACCCAGACGCCGCCTCCTGACTGGGCCGACTTTGTCCCTGAGCTTGACCGCCAGCCAACCGATCTTGAGATCGTCAAGCGCCAGTGGGGTGCGTTTTACGGCACTGAACTCGACCTGCAGTTGCGCCGCCGCGGACTCACCACGATTGTTCTCTGCGGCATCGCCACTGAAGCTGGCGTTGAAAGCACCGCACGCGACGCATACGAGCGCGGCTACCATCTGGTTTTCGCGTCCGACGCCATGGCCGGCATCCACGCCGAGAGCCACGCCAACGCCGTCGAGCGCATCTTTCCGCGCCTTGGCCGCGTACGCACCACACAGCAGATCCTCGCCGCGCTCGAGCCTTCAAGCGGCGCTTAAGCCGTCGAGGGTCGGACTATCAGGCCAGTGCGGTTTCTCCGCACAGGTGCACGTCCACGCCGAGCGCGGCAAACATTGCAGCCTTGGTGGCCAGCGCCTTGTCAGCCATCTCTGCCGTTGGTGCGTAGGCCACATTCACGTGGTTGGCCTTGTGCCGCGCCATCAGCTGGTTTTGTCCCACTCCGTGCAGAACCGCATGAACAATCGGCCACTGCGTAGTGGTTTCCTTCCAGCGCCGCTCGGTTTCGGCCTCAGGAAGCGTCACCACAGTTCCGCGGCCCAGGTCGACGTGCAGTTTGCCGCCCTCCACAAACACGCGGCTCCATACAATCTCGCCCGGCTTGCCCACGCCTTTCAGCGAGCCTCCGCCCAACGGAAAATACATCGCCGGCTGGCGCTCGCTGGTTGCGCCCGCGTAACCGCCTACAAAGTGGCTGGCCGGCGCAGCGCCTGAAATCTGCAGCAGCCATACGAACGCATCCAGTCCCTCGCCTTTGTAGTGCTCGCCCCAGCGGACATCGTGCAGCGTTGTTGCGGGGTCCAGTCCCAGCGCGCTCCAACAGCGGTTGGTAATCAGCGCATCGGCGCCCGCGCACTCGTCCACCTCGTTAAAGTGCGGCACCGGCGCGCCTGCAAACAACTCCTCGTTTGTGTCCTCGGCATACACCGGCGGACGGTCGGCGTTGTTCAGCATCCCCTCCGCCAGGTCAGAAGCAGGCACCATGTCCTTCAACCCCTGCTGGTACTGGATGCCGATTACGTCGCAGCCGTACTCCCCCGCGATGCGCACCGCGGCAATGTACATCTTGCATTGTTCCAGCACCTGGTCCAGCGTCAGTTCTGTCGCCGTGTCCTTGCCGAAATCGAATTGCACGCCCTTGGCCGCCAGCCAATCGTAGACCGCGCGGGCTTCAGCGTCAGTCACGGTGCGCATCTTGGCCACCAGCGCCGACTGGCTCAGCCGCTCCTTGAAAATCCCCGTGGGATTCAACAGCTCGTCGTCGATGATGGCGTTGTACATGCCCATGCAGCCCTCGTCGA
>CAYZVG010000403.1:0-2740 GCA_964481595.1 uncultured Occallatibacter sp.
ACCCACTCCCGGTACAAGGCTGCCGATCTAGCCGATTGGGGAACCCGCGCTCCAGCCGAACCCGAGCCCGCCGCCGTCACTGCGCAGCAACCGGAGCCAACAGCCGTCAGCCGAGCCGCTGAAGCCAGGCCCAGCCGCGATCTCACCACATCCGCCGATTTCTCGCCCGTTGACTCCGCGCACATCGAGCAGGATAAAAAGTGTGCAAGCATCACCAT
The DNA here is from genome assembly GCA_964481595.1 of uncultured Occallatibacter sp. Classification (GTDB taxonomy): domain Bacteria; phylum Acidobacteriota; class Terriglobia; order Terriglobales; family Acidobacteriaceae; genus Telmatobacter. Next base: position 219 of record CAYZVG010000403.1, read on the forward strand.
CCGCATGAGCAAGGCCGAGTGCATTCAACTGCGCCAGCGCGCCGCGGAGGCGCGAATGTCCGTGTCAGCGTATCTGCGTTCCTGCACCTTTGAGGCGGAGGCTCTGCGCGCGCAAGTGAAAGAAGCGCTTGCCGAGCTTAAATGCGCCAGCCCGCACCAACCTCAAATCCAGCCCGCTCCCGCCCACGGCAATCAGCGCACATGGATCGGCCGCATGAAGAGCATCATGCCGCCATGGCGCGCGCGCCAAAAGGCCGCGTAGTAATTTGTATCTAATTCATGAAAAAAAATACGAGTGTCATTCTGAGTGAAAGGGGTCCCAAACGTCTTTCAGTTTGGGGGTGGTGAGCGAAGAATCTGCGGTTGTTCTTTGTGAAATATGGCAAGAATTTCAGACTCACCACACAAGCTACTCCGCTTCCAGCACCAGGCACTTCAGATATTCGGTCTCCGGCAGAGTTATCACCACGGGATGATCGGGAGCCGCGCCTCTGCGCTCCAGAAGCCGAACCCGCCGTCCCGCATCGCTGGCGGCCGAAGCTACCGCGCCTTCCAGGTCTGTCCAGCTCACATGGTGCGAGCAGGTGCAGGTCACCAGCAGTCCGCCGGATCTCAGCATCTTCAGCGCCCGCAGGTTCATCTCCTTGTAGCCGCGCAGAGCGCCCTCAACCGCACGCTTTGACTTGGCAAACGCCGGCGGGTCCAGCACAATTGCGTCGAACTTCTCGCCCGCATCCGCCCATTCCCGCAGAATCTCGAAGGCGTCGGCCTCAATCCAATCCACTGCCGCAGTCAGCGCCGAGCGGTTGGCCTCAAGGTTGCGCTCGGCCACCTCAAGCGAGGCGCGCGAGGCGTCAATGCCCGTCACTTGCCCGCAAACTTGCGCCATGTGCAGCGCAAACCCGCCCTGGTAGCAGCAAACGTCCAGCGCCCGTCCTATTCTGCCGGGATGCGCCGCGGCCAGCTTCTTCATCCAGTCGCGCGTTGCGGCATAGTTCGTTCTCTGATCAAGAAACGCGCCCGTCTTCTGTCCGGCATTTGCGTCGTAGTGGAAGGTCAGGCCATTCAGATGGAACTGCGTCGCGGTTTCTGTGGCCTTGCTTTTCAAATAAAGCGGCTCCAGGCTCGGCGCTGCCAGCCCTTCCAGCTCGCGCATCCGCGGGTCAGGCCGTTCCAGGATCGCCGCCGGTTTCAGCTCTTCGCGCAGCACGCGTGCGCATGTCTTCCGCACCGCGGCGGAGTCCAGTCCCTTTACCAGAAGCTGCAGAATCACCAGCTCGGCGTACTTGTCCACCACCAGGCCGGGCAGCTCGTCGGCCTCGCTGAAGCAGAGCCTGCAGGCGTCGTTTTCCTGGTCCAGCAGCGGCTTGCGCCGGGCAATCGCCGCGTGCAGACGGGCAGCCAGCAGTTCCAGCCAGGCCGGCTCGCCAATCGCCTCGCGCGACACCATGCGCAGCGCAATCTGCGACGACGGGCTGTAGAGCCCTGTGCCCAGCAGCAGGCCGCGATTGTCGGCCACCGGCAGCAGCGCGGGAGGCTCACCTTCGGGCAGCTCCACGGCTTCAAGGTCTGACGTGTAAACCCAAAGATGGCCGTTCCGTAAACGATCGGCGGCGCGGCGGTTGATCTTGGCGCCAATTGCTTTGGCTTTGGGGGTGGAGTGGTCTTGTCGGTTCTGGCGCATCCTTCCATCTTCTCACCTTGAGGAATCCCGCCCCCGGAATGCGCCCTGGATCGCTCCGCCCGGAAATTCTTTGCGGACCGGTCTTGACTCTCTCAACTGTATGCTGTATACATACACATGACAGTCGGAGAAGGCCATGTTTCTTACCCTTGAAGCCAACGACAAGCGCCCCATCTACCAGCAAATCGCGGATGGAATCAAATCCCTGATTGCCGGCGGCAGCCTTCGCGAGGGCATGACCTTGCCCTCGGTTCGGCAGGTGGCCGGCGACCTGGGCGTCAACCTGAATACGGTCGCGGTCGCCTACCGCCAGCTCCAGGACGAGGGCTTCGTCACCGTTCGCCACGGTGCCGGCGCAGTCATCGCGCCGCGAGCGCCCCGCTCCATCGACAAAGCCGAGCTCTTGAAGCCTCTGCAAACGGTTCTCACTCAATTGATCCTCAGCGGATTGACCAGCCGCGAGATCGAAGAGGCCGTTCGGCGTGAACTTGCGCACTTGCAGCAGACCCGTTCCAGTAACGGAGAGAAAGGAGGCGCCCAATGAGTGCGCCCACAGAATTTGAAGTCATGATCTTTGCCACAACCCTGGTGGTTCTCACTCTTGCTTACGGCCTGGTGAAGTTCGCCTGGAGCCAGCCGCTCAAAAACGGTCCCGGCTTCTTTCTGGGCGTCGAGGTTCCGGCTGGTTTTTATGACGGGCGGGGGAAACTGTGGCTAAATGGCTATCGTGCTGCTCTGCTCGCGTTACACCTGGCACTGGTAGTAGCTCTGGGGGGCTGCTTCGTTTTGAAGCGGTGGGAATGGATGCCTGTGTGGTGCGGGGGATTCGCGCTTGTGT
>CAYZVG010000404.1:0-2739 GCA_964481595.1 uncultured Occallatibacter sp.
AGAGCCGGTTGAGGCGCTGCCACTGCTCGCTGGAGATTTCTTCGCGCACCTGGCGAGCGTTTTCGCGTGCGCCGTTGATGCAGAACATAACCGATGCGGGATTGAGACCGTCGAATACCAGCGCCCGCGCCATCTCATCGAGACTGCCATTCCACTCAAGATCCGCAGGCTTGCCGAGAGCGGCGAGCAGGTGCTGCCAGCGGACTTCGGCGTCGGCGTAGCCGGTGTCGAGCACCAGGCTCATGGTGACGTCGAGTTGACGCACGGTGTTCTCAGCGCGCTCAAGATAGCGGCTCATCCAGTAGAGGCTGTCGGCTACGCGCGAAAGCATGGTCTGACTCTCCCCAGGGTTCAGGATCGGGCAGTGCCGATCGCGTGGTTGGCTGTTGATTCTACGCTGACAGCATTTGGCTGTTCACTTCGAGCGAGCGGCTTGCAGCAATTCCTTCTATTCCAGCACCCATGTATCTTTACTTCCGCCACCCTGGGACGAGTTGACGACTAGCGAGCCTTTTTCAAGCGCGACGCGGGTAAGTCCTCCGGGAACGATATTCACTTTGTCGCCGAACAGCACATAGGGCCGTAAATCCACGTGGCGCGGCTCAAGGTGATTGCCGATGAGGCAGGGAGCGCGCGAAAAATCGAGCGTGGGCTGGGCGATATAGTTGCGCGGGTTGGCCTGTATCTGGCGAGCGAACTCCTCGCGCTGCTGCGCCGTGGATTGCGGGCCAATCAACATGCCGTAACCGCCGCTCTCGCCAACCGCCTTGACCACCAGCTTGCTGAGATTGGCGAGCACGTGCTGGCGCTCTTTTTCTTCAGAGAGCAGGTAGGTTTCCACGTTGGGCAGGATGGGATCTTCGTTGAGATAGTAGCGGATCATGCGCGGCACGTCGGCGTAGACGGCTTTATCGTCCGCCAGTCCGGTGCCGAAGGCGTTGGTCACGGTGACGTTGCCGGCGCGGTAAGCGTTGAACAGGCCGGTGCAGCCGAGAGCGGAGTCGCTGCGAAAGACCAGCGGATCGCTGAAGTCGTCGTCGACGCGGCGGTAGATAACATCGACGCGCTTGAGGCCGTCAGTGGTGCGCATGTACACCACGTTGTCGTGAGTGACCAGATCGCGGCCTTCGACAAGATCGATGCCCATCTGGCGGGCCAGAAACGTGTGCTCGAAATAAGCGGAGTTGAAGACGCCGGGAGTGAGCAGAACGATATTTGGCTCGGGACGGCCTTCAGGCGCGAGCGAGCGCAGAGTAGACAGCAGAAGTTGCGCGTAGTGCTCAATGGGGCGCACGCCGTAGCTTGAAAAAAGCTGCGGAAAGGTGCGCTTCATAATGCGGCGGTTGGTGAGCATGTAACTCACGCCGGAAGGCACGCGCAGGTTGTCTTCAAGCACAACGAATTCGCCGGTGTTGAGGCGCAGCAGATCGGAACCGACGACCGCGATGTAGACGTTGCGCGGAACCTGAAGGCCGCGCATCTGGCGGCGGTAGTGCTTGCAGCTATACACCAGATCGCGCGGAACCACCTTGTCGTTGAGGATCTTGCCGTCAGAGTAAACATCGCGCAGAAAAAGATTGAGCGCGGTGATGCGCTGGGTGAGTCCGCGCTCAATGCGGTCCCACTCCTCGCCGGTGATGAGCCGTGGCAGCAGGTCGTAAGGAAAGATGCGCTCGGTGCCTTCGTCGCGGCCGTAGACGGTGAACGTGATGCCCTGGGTGAGGAAGGAGAGATCGGCGGACTGCTTGCGGCGCTGCAGCTCGTCGGGCGGCAGACCAACAAGGGATTCGGCCAGAGCGCGGTAGTGGGCGCGAACCTGGCCGTCGGGCAAGCGCATCTCGTCGTAGGCCTGGTCGAGAGGATAGTCTCCGAAGAGGGTTTCCATTTGCATTGAATGGCCGGCAGTCATAGGTATCTAAAAGCTTTCTTTTCCTCGGGTTCAGGGGTTACTCCGGGGAAAACATCTCTCAGATGAGCGGCAGCGCCTAGCCGTATTGCTTCGGCGCTTCCCCCTGGCCTGCCTGGACCCCGTTAGTCTTGCTTGTAACACGAGGGCCGTAAGGGAGCTATGAGGAAACGGGCGGGGCCAGGAGGATGCGGCTTCCCATCGTCACCGATGACCGGGTTTTCCCTTGGCGCTGCTGTTCCTGAAGTTCCTGGCGGGTTTACCCTGAGTTTACAGGGGATTCACCATTTCAATGCTCAATCTTCATAGGATTTTTCATCTTCCCAGGCTATTTGCAGCTGCGTTTGCCGGTTTCGTCCTGGCCGCTACATTTGCCGGCGCTCAACAGCCCGCTCCCGCGGACTCCGGCGAGAGCTTTGTGCGCTCCCACTACACAAAATACGAGTACAGAATTCCGATGCGCGACGGGGCGCGGCTGTTTACCGCGGTCTATGTGCCCAAGGCCTCTGCATTTCCCGGGGATCCGGGACCGTATCCGTTCCTGATGATTCGCACGCCCTATGATGTTGCGCCCTATGGCGAGGACCAGTATCCAGAGAAACTCGGGCCGTCGGACGAGTTCCAGAAGAGCGGTTACGTCTTTGTGTATCAGGACGTGCGCGGGCGCTGGATGAGCGAGGGCGACTTTGTGGAGATGCGGCCGCACATCGACGTGAAGAGTTCGCCGAAAGAAGTGGACGACTCGTCGGACACTTACGACACGATTGAGTTTCTGCTGAAGAACGTGGCCAATAACAACGGCAAGGTCGGCATGTGGGGCATCTCGTATCCGG
>CAYZVG010000405.1:0-2652 GCA_964481595.1 uncultured Occallatibacter sp.
CCCAGAGGGAAGTATTTTCATCCCAAAACATCCCTCGGCGGCTAAAGCCGATCCGTTATTCGCGACCTGTTTCGGCCCGGCTAAGGCCGTGCACTTATTACAAAACTGCTGAATGTGATGGCCATGATGAGTTTTTCGCAGCCTGTGAAGCCGTGCCCTTTCAAAGCTGTTCCTGCCGATCATTGGAAATCCAAATGCAATTGCCCTGCTCCGCACTCCAGGGCCCGCGCAGCAATTATTCGCCGCATCCGCCCGCACTGGCGTTATCATGATTCCTCTCGCACTTACCAAAAATGCTCGCAGACCGGGCAAGGAGGCGGCAATGGTTACGAACGACGAACCCCAATCCGCTTCCCCTACATTGCGATGGATGCGGGTCGTAGGATTCCTGCTGTACACGATGGCTTTCCTTCTGCCCGCGGTGCGCGAGTCCGTACCGGCTGGCGCAACCGTTCCGCCCAGCCAAATCTACAAGGGTTGGTTCTGCGCCCTCGTCACGCTCATGAACACCTTCGGCAAAGATGTCTGGCAATCCAAGGACTTCCTGGCAGTCCTGAGCGGATGGATCAATCCGCTCATCCTCATCTACCTGGTGTTGCTGCTCGGCCACAATCTCAACTGGCAGCGGAGGCTGGTCGCTGCTCTCATCGTCGCCTTCATGTTTGCCACATGGATCTACTTCGCTCTCGCGCCGCTGGTGCCGTTAGTCGGCCACTATCTTTGGATTGTGGGAGCCTTGATGATCCTCTCCGGCGAGTTCGTCATCCATCGCGCAACCCCCGCCACCGGCGCAAACAACACAGCCGCCTCCGGCTCTTAGGGCAGACTCAAACATCGCGGAATCTTCCATTCAATTGTCTGGCAACCGGCCGCGGTTCACTGCCGCTATACTTGCACGGGCAGCTCGGCGGAGAGGATATTCATTGGCGTCAGTCCGCGCTGGCGCAGGGTGCGCAGGCTGAGCGCGTCGTGGCGCTTGGCCAGGCGGCGGCCGTTGTGGTCCACAACCAGCGGGCAGTGGTAGTAGTCGGGTGGCTTGAAGCCGAGGGCGCGGTAGAGGAGAATCTGCCGCGCGGTGGACTTGAGCAGGTCCGCGCCGCGCACCACCTCGGTGATGTCCATCGAGATATCGTCGGCAACGCAGGCCAATTGGTAGCTGGGCACGTCGTCTTTGCGCCAAACAACAAAGTCGCCAAAGTCCTCTCCGGCAACAAATCGCTGCGGGCCCAGGTTGATGTCGTCAAACTCCACCACCTCGCCGTCGCGCACATGAAAGCGCCAGTTAATGCCGGCGGGGCCCTCAATGTCGCTGACGTTGGGGCCGGGTAACTGGGGAGCGCGCCACTGCAGATGACGGCAGGTTCCCGGGTAAATGGGCTCATCGTCAAGAGGCTCGAACTTGCCGCGCCCTGCTGCTCTGGCGCTGCTGTGTGGCGTATTTTCGTGCGGCGCACCCAGCGAGTTCTCAAGATCCTTGCGCGAGCAGCGGCAGGGGAAGATATAACCGCGCTTCAGCAGCTTGCGCCAGGCGGTAAGGTAAGTCGCCCTGCGCTTGCTCTGCACGTAGGGGCCGTGCGGACCCTCTTTGTCGGGCCCCTCTTGCCAGCGGATGCCGAACCAGTGTAGATCCTCAAGAACGGCCTCGGCGTAGATGTCCTTGCTGCGTTCCTCGTCCAGGTCATCCATGCGCATTACCAGCGTGCCGCCGGCCTCACGAGCGCGCTGCCAGGCGGTCCAGAAGGTGCGCGCGTGGCCCACGTGCAAATAGCCGGTGGGCGAGGGCGCGAGCCTGCCACGATAGCCGATATTGGTTGTGGAGATGCGCGCAGGCATACTGCTCACAGTGTAGGGAGTCTGCACGGGCGGCGTATATGGACCGTTCGTGTGAGCGAACCACATTGGGGACGGTTCACACTACGTTGGGGGATGTCGCAGGTAGTGTGAGCGGGCTCGGGTGCTGCGCCACCGAAGTCCGTTGAAAGACAACCGCAGATTCTTCGCTTACCACCCCCGAGCTGAGAAGCGTTCGGGGCTCCGTTCGCACAGAATGACAACTGATGTTTTGAGGTGAACTTCGGGAACAGGGCACCTAGAACAAATCCGGAATGCTGGTGAAGGCGATCCGCGTGGGCGCGGCTTTGTACGCAGTGAGCATGGTTGCGGGGGCGAGCGTGCTGAGCCCGTACTTGTTGTTCAACTCATCCATGGCTTTGAGCAGGCGGGTGCGGCTTTGCTCGCCCTCGAGCGTGTCGAACAGGTTAAGCGAGTGCAACCGGTCCGGCACCAACCCGTTCAACTGCACGCCGATAAAGTACGGCTGGCCGTACTCCGCGCCGGAAGGCCGGTTGGCCCACAGCCGTTTGAGCGCGGCGATCAGCGTTGGGTTGTCCTGGCACTCGCTCAGGCGAATCTCGCTATGCCATCCCCGCGTGGGCACACCGAACCGGCTTACCGGAGCCTTTTCGCTGCGGGGCACGGCAAAGCCCACCGCCAAGCCGATGCTGCCGGCCCACAGATCGGCGGCGCGCAGGCGCATGGCCGCCTTATGCAGCAGTTTGTGCGCCACGGCCCAGGCCTTTTCCGCGGTGCGCATCTCGGGCGCAAGCACGTGCGAGTGGCCAATGGATTTCTGATGGTCGTTCCCGGCCATAT
>CAYZVG010000406.1:0-2596 GCA_964481595.1 uncultured Occallatibacter sp.
CCTCACCTCCGACGGCAAGATCAGAACCTGCCTGTTTTCCCAAGTGGAGCACGATTTGTACGGGCGGCTCCGTGCCGGCAACAGTACTGAGGAACTGCGCGCATACATCCTGCGTACCGTGGAGGGAAAGGAAGCGCGGCATCACATCGGAGAGCCTGGGTTTTTAAAGCCCTCGCGCTCCATGGTGCATATCGGCGGCTGACCGCAAGGCCGGCATTGCCGCCAGGCAGCCCGGCTCGGAATTACCATTGATTTGAAGATTGGCCGGGAAGTCATTACGAACCAGCGCTCGCTGTGACAGAATGTTTCAAAGACTCCCCCAGGGCCCAACCATGGCAAATGAATCGGAAGGACGAATCCCGCTCGCCGACCTGCTCGTGTTTCACCAGTTGGCGCGGTCGCTCACTTCGAGCTTCGATCTCGATACCATTTTGCGCACCATTCTGGATCAGATGGAGCGGATTATGGAGGCCGAGCTGTGGACCCTGCTGATGCTGGACGAGGCCACGCAGGAGCTTTACTACGCGATTGCGGCCGGCGGCGAACAAAATGCCCTGCAAGGCCTGCGCGTGAAGGTAGGCGAGGGCGTAGCCGGCTGGGTGGCAGAGCACGGAGAAACGCTGATCGTTCCAGAGACCGTGGCCGATCCGCGCCTGCAAGAGGAAGGGGCGGCAAGCCCCGGCAATGTTCGATCGGTGATTGCGCTTCCTCTGCGAGGGCGCAAGGGAACCCACGGCGTTATCGAGATATTTAATCCCCGCACCGAGCAGATGACCGATTACACCATCGCGTTTCTGCATATTCTGGCCGACCACGCCGCCATCGCGATTGAGAATGCGCACGATGTAGCGCGCATTCAGCAGCTCACCATTACCGACGACACCACCGGCCTCTATAACGTGCGCCATCTCTACGATGTGCTGGGTCGCGAGTTGAGCCGCTGCTGCCGATTGAAGTTGCCGCTGAGTCTGGCCTTCATTGACCTGGATCAATTCAAACTAGTAAACGATGTGCATGGACACCTGATCGGCAGCGAACTGCTGGCACGCACCGGCCAGCGGCTGCGCGACCTTAGCCGCAAACAGGATTGGTGTTTCCGCTACGGCGGCGATGAGTTTGTGATTCTGATGCCGGAAACCAGCGCCGGCCAGGCGCAAGCTCTGGCACACACGTTGCTCGCCGACCTGATGGATACGCGCTTCCTCATGAAGAGCGGACTGGAGCTATCCGTCCGGGCAAGTGTGGGTCTGGCAACTGCGCCCTCAGACGGAGCTACCGTGCACACAGTGATCGGCGTTGCCGATATGCGCATGTATCTGGTGAAGAGCAACGGCCGCGGCAAGGTGTGGCAACCGTAGCGCTGTTTGACTGAGCGGCTTTGTAATAAGGGCACGGCTTTAGCCGGGCCATAAACAACGCATGAATAGCGGGGGTTTCAACCCCTGCGGTCTGCCGCACCTCCGCGCCCGCGTTGACAATGGCAGGACCAACGCTGTACAAGGGCCGCATAAGAAAATAGGCAATTGCCGAGTGCTCTCCGCACTCGGCGTTCGCACACACAACCCCTCGTGCATAAGGAGACTCATGAAAACTGCAATCGTTCTTGCGCTGCTGGCTGCTTCAGCCGCTTGTTGGGCGCAGCCCCCGGCGGACTGCAAGCCTTCGTCGTTGAATATTCCAGGGGCACCGTACCCCTGTGTTTTCCCGGATAACCGCGCCATGTTCCGCGTGCAGGCGCCCAATGCCCAAAAGGTGAAGGTCCGCGTGGGTTCGGGCTTCGATATGACCAAGGCGGCAGACGGGCTCTGGTACGCCACCACTACGCCGCTGGTTGTCGGATTCCACTACTACCTGCTCGACATCGATGGCGCGACCGTATCCGACCAGTCGACGATGACCTTCTTCGGCGGCGGCACCGATAGTAGCGGCATTGAGGTTCCCGCACCGGATGCGGATTTCTACAGCCTGAAGGACGTTCCCCACGGCCAGGTAAGGCTGCAGTGGTACTTCTCCACCGTGACGCAGCAGTGGCGCCGCTGCTTCGTCTACACGCCGCCCGACTACGACACCAATCCTTCGGCCAAGTATCCGGTTCTCTACCTGATGCACGGCTGGGGAGAAAACGAGGTTGGCTGGCATGTGCAGGGACATGTGGATGCGATCATGGACAACCTGATCGCCGAGAAGAAGGCCGTGCCCATGCTGATTGTGATGGACAATCTGAATGCCGGAAAGCCCGGCCAGGATGTGTCGATCTACAACGCGCGCGGTGCGATTACGCAGGCGGTGCCTGAGCCGCAGATGGGCCCTGGCGGAGCGCCGGGAGTTCCAGGAGCGGGCTTTGGCGGACCACGGCCGGCTGCTGGCGCAGCTCCGGCAGGTGCTCCAGCAGCGGGTCCGGGAGCGGGTCCAGGAGCGGGTCCAGGAGCGGCCGCAGGTGCGGGCCGTCCGGCTGCGCCTCGCCGTGGCTTTGGCGGACCCATGTCGAACGCAACCTTCACCGAGATGATGTTCACCGACCTGATTCCGATGATCGAGAAGACCTACCGCGCCGTGCCGGGCCGCGATAACCGCGCCATGGCTGGCCTCTCGATGG
>CAYZVG010000407.1:0-2593 GCA_964481595.1 uncultured Occallatibacter sp.
CGGCGGCTACGGGGGAAAGGGCGCGCAAACGCTCTACGGCCTCGGGGACAATGCGCAGAATCTGATCCACGTCGGCATCAGTGGCGGTTTTCATCAGGCTGAAGCGCAGGCTGGCGCGGGCGGCGTTCTTGTCCAGGCCCATGGCCATCAGCACGTGACTGGGCTCGGTCGATCCGGAGTGGCACGCCGACCCTCCGCTCACCGCAACGCCCTTCAGATCGAGCGCGATCACCAGAGCCTCGCCTTCTAACTGATCGAAGGTGATGTTGGTGGTGTTGGCGGTGCGGGGAACGCGCTCGCCATCCCATGCGCCATTTACGCGCGTTCCTGGAATCGCGAGAATACCCGCCTCCAGGCGGTCGCGCAACACGGCCAGCCGGTCGATGGTGCCATCTTCCAGCGACTCCATGGCCAGCTCCGCCGCCTTGCCCAGGCCCACAATCGCGGGCACATTGGCCGTGCCGGCACGCTGGCGGCGCTCGTGGCTTCCGCCCACAATCAGCGCTTCAATCGGCGTTCCGCGGCGCACATAGTTCGCGCCTATCCCTTTGGGTCCATACATCTTGTGAGCGCTTATCGTGAGCACATGGCACCCCATGCGGCGCACGTCGAGCGGCACTTTGCCCGCGCCTTGTACTGCATCGATATGAAAGAACGCGCCGACCGCCGCGGCGATTTTGCCAATCTCTGCAACTGGCTGCAGGACTCCTGTCTCGTTGTTGGCCAGCATCACGCTGATAAGGCGCGTCGACGGCCGCAGAGCCGCTTCAACATCGGCCGGATCGATGAGGCCGCTGGCCTTCGGCGCAATGTAAGTGACGTCTACGCTGCGCTGCTCCATGCGCGCGGCAGCCTGCAACACGGCCGAGTGTTCGATGGATGTGGTGATGAAGTGGTCGCCGGGCCGCAACAGGCCGAAGATCGCGGCATTGTCGCCCTCGGTGCCCCCGGAGTTGAAGACGACCTCGGCCTCGCGGCAGTTGAAGAAGCGGGCCATCGTTTCGCGCGCTTCGTCCACAGCCCTATGCGCCTGCTGACCATGGAGATGGATCGACGATGCGTTGCCGAACTGCTCCATGAAATAGGGACGCATGGCCTCCATCACCTCAGGCAGCAGAGGCGTGGTGGCATTTGCATCGCAGTAGACGCGGCGCATCGGGGAGACCTCTCTCTATAAATTGTACGGGGAAACGGGGTTTCGCGCAGAAACAGCGAGCCGGCAAGTCAGCCGGTCAGCAAGTCGGCGCGTTAGCTCGGAGCAGAGGGCTGGCTCCTTGACCCCATGCGGCGGGCTTTCGTATGCTTCCAGCGTTTACGCTCGCGGTAAGTGCGCGACGCGGAAGCGGATTGGCTTTACTCTGAAGACGGGAAAGCCGCTGCGGAATTGACGATGAGACGAGCTGTGCCGATTCTGATTGCCGTTGCGCTGGGCGTTGGCCTGGTGGCGGCGCAGTCCCCGTTCGCGGCGGAGGGCCACGGGCCAGCGCAGCTCCTTGAGTCAGGACGGATTGCCGTTGACGGGCGCGATACGCCTTACGTGATTCGCCATCTGCCGGTGAATTCGTTTCCCGATTTGCCGCTTGCGATTCAGCAAGAGCTGACCATGCGCGGGTGCCTGATACCGCAGACCTACGAGGCGCGGCGGCCGGAAAACGTGGTTCATGCCAGCCTTGAAGGGCCTGGCGCGTCCGATTGGGCGGTGCTGTGCTCGGTGCGCGGAATGGTGTCGCTGCTGGTGTTTTTTGACGGCAGCGCGAATCGGCCGGCTGTGCTGGCCACGGCACTGGAGACCAAGCGACTGCAGACGCACGACCCAAGCGGCGTGCTGGGATTCAACTGGGGCATCGATCCGGCAACGCCACAGGCGGTTGCCGACGCGCAGGCAGGAATATCGCCGCGGCCGCCGCGTCTGGACCACGACGCCCTGGCCGACTCGGTGGTGGACCGCAACACTGTCTACCATTTCTACGTCAAGAGCGCGTGGACGGTGCTGGACGCCGAGGAGTGAGCTTCGGCGCGGAAGCGGTCAAGCTTCTAGCCTTTAGCTTTCAGCTCTCAGGGATCGGTTGTCTTGGAGTTTGAAGCGAGCAGGGGCAGGTAGAGGATTGCCGAGGGGCAGAGACACGAACAGCCGGACGTGGCCCGGCTGCGGTGGCTTGAGCTATGCGGAACCGCGAATGCCTATGCCTTGGCGGTTGCCAGGGCCTTGAGGCGGGCGTTGAGGCGGCTCTTGTAGCGGGAGACGGTGTTGAAGTGCAAAACGCCCTTCTGGACGCTCTTGTCGAGGGCGGAGACGGTCTCGCGATACTGCTCTTGCGCGGCCTTGAGGTCGCCCTTGGCGAGAGCCTCGCGCAGGCTGCGGAGGCTGGTGCGCACGCGGCTGCGGTTGGCGCGGTTCACTTCAGTGCGGGTTACGGTCTGGCGGGCGCGCTTGAGCGACGATACGTGGTTTGCCATCAGTACTTCCTTATTCTCAGGTTGAAATGCGGGTCAGAATGCAAAATCGCCGCATCCCTCGCAATTTCTTAGTTTACGGGAAAGCCGCCGCCGGGTCAATGCGAGTGGGTCTTCAGACCCCTGAAACAGACGCAAA
>CAYZVG010000408.1:0-2579 GCA_964481595.1 uncultured Occallatibacter sp.
CCAGCGTTGATCGCCCACCTGCTTTGCAGGCCGGTTTCTATTGCGGATAGTAGGGGGTTCTGGCCGGAATTGCAAGTCTTGTGCGTTTTGGCCAGGGTGTGTTACCGTTTGTGTCCGCATTTTGAGCGGGTATTTGCCAAAAACGGCAAGCACCTGAAAGTAACTTTTGCGCTTACGAGCCGGTCTTCAGGTCGTCATCCAGCACTTCGTCCAGCAGGCCGCGCAGATTGGCGGCGCGCTCATGTCCCTGCCCAGGGTCGGCAATGCCCGCGCGCACCAGCTCATCGGCCAGGTTCAGCGCCGCCAGCACTGCCACGCGCAGTGAGTCTACTGTGCGGCCTTGTGCCGAGACCGCGCGCATCTTGGCGTCAACCCGCGCCGCCAGCTCGCGGATATGAGCCGGGTCCTGACCCGAGAGGTGATAGGTCTGGTCGTAGATCTGAACCGTTACGTAATCCGGCTTTTCGCCAGGCTGTTCCAATGCCATCTGCCTTCCTCTAAAGCTCAAGAACGTCCAGTTGTGCCAGCAGCCGTTCAACGCGCTGGCGCACCTGCTCGCGTTCCCATTTCAGGGAATGCAGTTCCTTCTCCAGTTGCTCGATCTGCGGCGTCAGTTCGTTCGCGTGAGCTTCAGCCTGCGCCGCGCGCTCTTCTGCCGCAACTCGTGTCTGCCGCTCTCGTTTCACTGTTTCTACCGTGCGTACAATCCGCTCTTCAAGAGCCGTAAAATCGTCCGTGCTCACGGTAATTGACGCGGAGTGCATCCGCGTCTCCTGCTGCTCTTCCTGTTGATGTTCCAATTGCTCTAATTGTTCCACGTCCGGCCCCCACGCTGCGCTCGGCGCCCTAACCGCCAGCGCCTTATCCGAGTCAGTATAGCGCCAATTGCGACCGCCCCACCTGCCCATGCCGCTATGCGCTCGCTTGTCGGTAACAGCAATCATACCCGCAACTGGCTTTCTTACAAATGAAATTGCTGAGGGCCTGGTCACACTAACGGGTAGGTAAACCAGCACCTTGGTGTGTAACTAAAGCCTATGTCCGCAGCCGCGCCCCCGCCTTGCCCACCGCGTCAACCACCTGCGCCTGAAAGCTCTTCAGCTCCTCCTCGCGCAGGGTGCGGTCCGGGGCCTGAAACGTAGTGCCCAGCAGCAGCGAGTACTCGCCCTGGCCCAGCTTCGCATCCTTGAAGACCTCGCGCACGCGCCACTCCACCAGCTCGGGAATCCGCAGTGCCGCCAGTGCCCTATCGATCTTCTCCCAGGCTACGCTCTCATCCAAAACCAGAGAAAAATCGCGCCGCACCGGTTGGAACCGCGAGATCTCTCGCGCCGCCGGCCTGCGCAGCGGCAGCTTGTAGAGCCGGTCCAGGTAGATCTCGCCCACAATCACCGCCTCTTTCAGCTTGCGCGCCGCCGCCTCTCGCGGATGCAGTTGCCCAAACCATCCGACGGTCGCGCCCTCGGCCACAATTCGCGCCGCGCGGTAAGGATGCAGCCACTCCGGCATCATCCCGGCCCCGGCCTCAAAGCGGTCAAAGTAAACCTGCCGGGTTTGGAACCGCGCCAGCACCTGCTCCACCACGCCCTTCACATCGTGAAAGTCGATTGCGCGCGCCGCATGAAGCGCCCCCTGCTCGGGAAAGCTCCCCGCCGCGCCAAAGCCAAGCGCCGGCCGCTCTTCCACCTTCTCCGTAGTGCCGCTAAAGACCGTGCCCAGCTCAAACAGCCGCACATCGCTCACATCGCGGTTCAGGTTGCCCGCAATCATGGTCAGCATTCCCGGCACCAGAGACGGCCTCAGCACGCCCGCCTCTTCGCTCAGTGGATTGCCCAGCGGCACCACCAGCCCCGGCTGCGGCGCGGTCATCGCCGCCTCAGCTGCCGAGCAAAACGTGCTCGCAATCGCCTCGTGGAACCCTGCGGACATCATCGTCTGCCGCACCGCCGCTTCGCTCTCGGCCCAGGGCAGCGCCTCAACGCCTCCGCCAAACGCCGGCAACGTATTCGCAAAGCGGTTATAGCCGTAAACGCGCGCCACCTCTTCAATCAGGTCGATCTCGCGCTCCACATCCAGCCGCCAACTCGGCAAAGTTACCAGCCACGCAGCATCACCTTCGCGCCGCCCCGCTAACTCGCTAACCCGCTGACTAGCTGACTTGCTAACTTGCTGACCTGCCAGCCCGCATCCCAGCGCACCCAGCACATTCTCCACCGTCGCCGCGGTAATTCCCTCCGGGTCCACCGTCGTGCCCAGAATGCGCGTCACTTCGCTGAGAGCCAGCGCCACGGGCTTGCGTGCAGCAGTCTTTGCCTCAAGCGCCGCCACGCGCACATCCACAAGCTCGCCCTCGATTGAGCCGCCATTGGCCAGCAGAATGCCGCTCACGATCGCCGAAGCCAGCTCTGCCGCGTCAAAGTCCGCGCCGCGCTCAAACCGATGGCTGGCATCGGTGTGCAATCCGTGCCGCCGCGCCGTGCGCCGCACCGCCATCGGCTCAAACCACGCCGCCTCAACCAGAACATTCTTCGTCTCCGGCGTAATCATCGTGTCCCAGCCGCCCATCACGCCGGCCAGCG
>CAYZVG010000409.1:0-2550 GCA_964481595.1 uncultured Occallatibacter sp.
ACGGCGGCGGCCACCAGATGGCGCACATCGAGTATCCCGGCCTGCCCACCGACTATGTGATGGAGATGGTGCACCGTTTCTACGACGAGTACTACTTCCGTCCCAAGGCAGCGTTCCGCGTGGTGTGGAAGGCGGTGCTTAACCGCGATTTGCCTCGGCTCTATGTCGAAGCAAAGTCGTTTATGAAGCTCCGCTCGCAGCGCAACAAGGCCGTGAAAGTTTCGCGCAGCCAAAAGGTCGATCCGAACAAGCCGGTAAACGCAGGCGCGTAGCTCAACGTGATTCCACGAACCGAGGGCGGCGCAGTTGCGTCCGCCCTCGATTTCTTTGCGGATTCCTTAGGAATCTCTGCATCTAATTGAACGATGGCCGATCACAAACTCACCGCACGGCAATACGGAATTCTTGGATTAGTTGCCATTAGCGCGCCTCTTGGCGACGCCTTTCTTTCGCGAGGCATGGCCAAGTTGCCGGCGATCTCGCTCGCGCATCCGGGAACGCTCATTGCCGCTGTCTTCACGCCGTGGGTCGCGCTGGGCATCGTACTGCTTATCGGCTATTTCGCGAGCTATCTTACGGCGCTTTCCTGGGCCGACCTCACTTTTGTGCTTCCTGCTACCGCCTTCGGCTATGTGATTGTTGCGCTGCTCGCGCACTTCTGGCTCGGCGATGCCATCTCCATCGAGCGCTGGGCGGGCATTCTGCTCATCACCATGGGTGTGGGATCTGTCGCAAATGGGCCATCACTCACTGAGCGGCCCGCACCGGTTGCTGCGCCAGAGGAACTTGAAGTCGAAGAGGAGCAAGTACGATGACCGCTCCTGGATTCTGGCCCGCATGCGCCATGATCGCCGCCATCGTTCTCACTTCGACTACCGGCGAAGTGCTTACCGCCGCCGCCATGAAGTCCATCGGCGACCTGGATGAGATTCGCGCGCGTGCCGGCATGAAAGGCGCAATCCGCGCGGTCGTTACTTGCCCGCTGTTTTTCGCGGGAGTATTCTTTCTGGCTCTTTCATTTTTCTCGCTACTATTCGCGCTCAATCATATGAACCTGAGCCTGGTGGCTCCGGCCTCAGCCTCGCTCACGCTGGTCACCAACGCCGTCGCCGGCAAAATCTTCCTCAAGGAAAATGTCGACCGCCGCCGCTGGGCCTCGGCCGTGCTGGTGTGCATTGGCGTGTATCTGCTGGCGCATTAATAAAGCAGCTATCAGCCTTCAGCTCTGACACTCGGCTGCACGGCTACCTGTGCATTGAGCAATTGTCTACCGGCTGCCCTTTACAAAACCCATAAGCCCCTGCGGCTTCAGATCTGCTTCAAGAAAACTCCGCGGGTCGCGGATGCTTGCGCAGAGAGCTTCAGCGGCGAGATGCCCGCTGCGGGCAGCGCTTTCCATCGTCGAGGGCCAGCCGGTAGCCGTCCAGTCGCCGGCCAAAAAGCAATTTGGCCACGGGGAGACAGCAGCAGGCCGCGCGGCATCGATGCCCGGCGGAACTCCGAACGTTGCGCGAACCTCTTTCACGAGTGCGACCTTCAAGAGCTTCGCACGTGCGGCCTCAGGAAAGAACTCCTTCAGCTCCGCCAGAGCCTGCGCGATCGCCTGCTCTCTGGGCAGAGCCGCGAAGGCTCGCGTGGCGCTGACGACCAACTCGATGTAGTGGCCGCCGCGGCCGGTTTGCAGCCGCGACTGGTTATACATCCAGTGAATCTCGCGGTCCAGAAGCACGGCATGATCGAGATCGGTAATCGCGCGATCGAACCAGAGATGCACGCTGCAGATGGGCCAGTGTTCATGCTGGTCGATCTTGCGCGCCAGCTCTTGGCTGCCATCGGCTGCGGGCATGTGCGGCAATAGCTGGGCCGTAGCTTCATAGGGCAGCGCAATCACCAGAAAATCGGAAGTCAGCTCACCTGTGCGGGTACGCAGGCGCCATTGCGCAGCGCTCTCATTCCACGCCGCGCCTTCAAGAAACGTGTTCAGGTGAACGCTGCCGCCGCGTTGCTCGATGAAGGGACCGACGCCTGCGTAAAGCTCGCTGAGCGGGACGGTGCTCATGCCCATGCTGCCGGCAAAAGCCGAACTCATGAACAGCTCGCGGATCACCTTGGCCGCATAGGGCAGCGCGATGGAATCGAGATCGGCGTTGAGCGCGCTGGCAATCACCAGCCGCCAGAAACGGTCGAGTGCTCCGCGCGTTTGTCCCTGTCGCTTAAGCCAATCGGCGAGCGACTCGCGCGAGTCTGCCGGAACCGGCCGCATCAACGCCGCGAAAGCACGGGCCAGCGCGAGCTTGTCAGCAAGCGTGAAGGCATGAGCCGCCAGCAGATTGGGCAGACTGTGCAGCGGCGGCGGCAACTGCACGCCGGCGATAGACGAGGGCCCGAGCTGCGAACGCCTTCCTCCCGGCTCGATCATCGTCATCGCGCTGGTCCAATGGATGCGGTCGTCAACGCCGATGCGGCGATAGAAGCCGGAGAGATTTGTGCAACAGCCGAAGAGCACGTGCTGGCAGTTGTCGATGACCTCGTTGACGCCGGGATGCAGAT
>CAYZVG010000410.1:0-2539 GCA_964481595.1 uncultured Occallatibacter sp.
GGCAAACTTCGAGCCCGGCAATCAGAAATAGCATCAGGATCTGCCGGTCGATGCGCGGCTTGATAAGATTGCGCCGCACCCAGCGCCACAAGCTCAAATCCACAAGAGGCGTGAACGACCAGATCTCCTCTGGCTCCAAAAAACGTCCCAGCAGTCCGGCCGCCAATCCCAGCCCGGCGTTGAAAGGCAGCGCCAGGTACTCGTGATGAAACAGCGCCGGAATCGAGAGAACGCAGCCGCCCAGCATGGCCCAGCCCGGCCCCAGCAGCAGCCCCAGCAGAATCACCGTCTCAAACGAGATGTCGGCCGCCAGGAAATTCGAGACCTTCGTGCGCACCCACACGCCCAGCGTGAGCGGCACCAGGAAAAACGCCAGCATCGCCCACGTCTGCGCGCGAGTCCGCCGCTCGGCAAACAGCAGTTGCTGAAAGGTATGCGAGCGGGCCAGCGCACTGGCTACGGCCGCGGCAACGCCCAGCTTAACCAGCAGCGTAATCAGCAACAGAGTATCGGTCACGCATTCACTCTATCGCATCCACGCATGGCTTTGCGGACCGCCCATGGGCGCGCCAATCCCGTACCCGTAAAATAGAACTATGGGATTTGAGTCGGTAAAAAAGGTCGCCGAGGCGGATTTCCCCACCCGTTGGGGCAACTTCCGCATCCTGGGCTTTGTGGGGCGTCTGTCCGCGCCCGCTGCGGCAGAGAACGCAGACCATTGCGGCGAGAACAAAACAGATGTCGAAGAGCTGGTCGCGCTGGTGATGGGCGACGTTCACTCCGCGCCGCCGCTGGTGCGCATTCACTCGCAATGCCTTACCGGCGACGTGTTTGGCTCGCTGCGCTGCGATTGCCGCCTGCAATTGGAGATGGCTCTGGCCAAGATTAGCGAAGCCGGCGCAGGCATTCTGCTTTACGAAATGCAGGAGGGCCGCGGCATCGGCCTCATGCCCAAACTGAAGGCCTACGAGCTGCAGGACCACGGCCTGGACACCGTCGAAGCCAACGTCGAGCTGGGTTTTGCCGCCGACTGCCGCGAGTACGAACTGCCCGCCCGCGTGCTCAATCTTCTCGGTATCAAGTCCGTGCGCCTGATGACCAACAATCCCGAAAAAGTGTCGGCAATCGAGTCAGCCGGCATCACGGTTGCCGAACGCGTCAGCGCTGAAGTTGTGCCACAGGAGAGCTTCGCCGGTTATCTCAAAACCAAGCACGAAAAGATGGGCCACATCCTCGAAATGGTCGTCGCCGAAGACCAGTCCGAGTAAGTTCGCGCTCCATCCTTTCGCGCTCTTTGCGATAGGGTGGGATGGCACAACTGCTGGCCCATAACTGAATGAACAACGGAAAGTCCGCGTCCCATATCCGACTCTTGACACCCGATTTTCAAGACCGGGAGCCGCTTGCGGAATTCACATGGGTCCGCAAGAAGCGTCAGGGCACGACTTCAGTCGTGCCGCAAAAGGCCAATAAAGACGCTGGCTTTAGCCCCTGCGGCCCTCATCACCGCAGCTCTCGCGCACAACCCGCCACAGCCTCCACAGAACCCCGCCGAGCGCAGCAAGACTGGCCAGCCACGCGCACAGCGCAGCCCGCACAACCCACACCGGAGCTTCTCCCACGCGCTCCAGCAAGAACGGCAGAAAGTTCCAGCAGGTAATGTGCTGGTAGTCCCACGGGTCGCGATGCATCGGTCCATTCACCAGTCCCCAGGCGTCCATCCTGCCCAGCGCAAATCCGGCAATATTGCGCAACCGCAGCAGCACCACGAATGTCGGATGCCCCAGCGTCTCCATCTGGTAAAGCTCGAGCGAATGCCAGAAGGCGACCGACGCCATCTGTACCACCGCGCTCGCCGCAATCAGCGCAACCCCGGCAATCCACACCGCGCGACCGGCAATGTTGCGCAGTTGCAACAGCAGCGGCACGGCCAGCAGCGCGGCCAGCTCTGCCGCGGTTGAAACGTAGCGGTCGCCCCACGCCGTGTCGCCGCTCCACACAAAATAGCGCGCGTAAAAGCAAACATAGACAGCCAGCGTCAGCGCCGTCACCAGCGTGTATGCCTTCACCGCAGGACTGAACTTGCGCCATCCCACCGCAACCATC
Organism: uncultured Occallatibacter sp.; assembly: GCA_964481595.1. Lineage (GTDB taxonomy): Bacteria > Acidobacteriota > Terriglobia > Terriglobales > Acidobacteriaceae > Telmatobacter. Next base: position 2,107 of record CAYZVG010000410.1, read on the forward strand.
AGCACCATCAAAATCAGCAGCGGATCGAAGAGAAAAATCGACTTCTCCGGCGCAAACAGCGCACCCAGAAATCCCACATGGAACGGAGTACTGAACGGAAAACTGGGCGGCAGCAGCGGATCGCGCATCCGCTCCTCGCGCGCCGCAATCCCCACGTAGGTATTCACGAACGAACCAAAGCGGTGGTACTGATAGAGCCGATCGATGACGCCGAAACAGCAGTACACCGGCACGGCAACCGTCGCGTACCGCTTCGCGCGACGCCACAAATCTACGCCCCGCGTTCCCTCCATCCACGCCGCCAGCGCAACAAACATTGCCGCTGCCATCAGATCCAGCCCCGTCGTAAGGCGCGTCAGCAGGTTCAGTCCCAGCGCCGCCGAGCCAAGCAGCAGATCGCGTTTCGCATTGCTCCTGAGCCACGCAAACTGGT